>NZ_JBQQCE010000567.1:0-5632 GCF_052245645.1 Streptomyces sp. KR55
CAGGCGGTAGCGGTCGTCGAGGCGGTCGAGGAGCTGTTCGACGCCGAGGACGCGCATCCGGACGGCGGCGAGTTCGATGGCGAGGGGGAGGCCGTCGAGGCGCCGGCACAGGCGGACGACCGCGGCCCGGTTGGCGGGTGTGAGCCGGAAGCCGGGGACGACGGCGGCGGCGCGGTCGGCGAAGAGGGCCACGGCCGGGTTGGCGTCGGCGGCGGAGAGGTCGCCGTCGGGGTCGGGGACCGGCAGGGGACGTACGTCCAGGAGGTGTTCCTCGGTGAGGCCGAGGCAGTGCCGGCTGGTGGCGAGGACCCGGACGCCGGTGGTGCCGCGCAGCAGGGCGGCGGCCAGTTCCGTGCAGGCGCCCAGCAGATGCTCGCAGTTGTCGACGACGAGGAGCAGTCGCCGGTCCCGTAAGTGTTCCACCAGCGCGTCCAGGGGTGGCTGTGCGGAGTGGTCGTGCAGGCCGAGGGCGTCGGCGGCGGTGAGCGGTACGAGTGCCGGGTCGTGCAGCCCCGACAGGTGCACGAACCGCACGCCGTCCGGGAAGGCGCGGGCGACACGGGACGCCAGGCGTCCGGCCAGCCGGGTCTTGCCGACGCCGCCCGGGCCGGTCAGCGTGACCAGGCGGGCACGGGCCAGCAGTTCGCGGCCTTCGGTGAGTTCGGTCCGCCGGTCGACGAAGCTGGTCGTCTCGACCGGCAGGTGACCGTCCCGGTGCGGCGCTGATCCGCCCATGATCAGCCAATCCTCTGGGGTGGGGGGAGGGTTCGCCCTTGCGCGGACTGCAACTCTCCCCCGACTCCTACATATATGCACGTTCCGCTCACACCGACGGGTGCACTTTGCCGGGGTCGGCACCGGGTGAGGACGTCGCGCGTACACTGCGCGGACGCTCAATTCCCTGTCTGGCAGCCGTTTTTCGTTTGCTTTCGGCCACCGGTTCCCGGCCGACTCTTGACCTGGCCATGCCAGGCACCCACGATGAGCGCCACACCCGCACCAGTACGTCGTACGTCGCACGGAAGAACCACCCCCACGGCTCCACTCCCCCACTTCCGGAGACCCCGGAATCACTGGAGAAACAAGGAGATTTCATGCGACTTCGCATCCGCGGCTCAGGCGCGCGCAACGGCAGACGCACCGCCGTGTTCGCCGCCCTGCTGGCCCTCGCCCTCGCGGCCCCGATCTCGGCGACGACCACCGACGCCACCGCCGACGGGGCGGACAGGGCGTCGGCCTCGGCGGACGACATCCGCCAGTACGAGATCCATATGCACTCGACCGCCAAGGACCGTACGGCACTTCAGCGGTCGGGCGTGACCGTGGACGAGGTCCACGGTCACGGGGTCGTGATCTCCGGCCGCGCGGACCAGGTCAGGAAGCTGCGCTCACAGGGCTACGAGATCACCGCACTCGGCGCGGTACCCGACCGGTCGGCCGGTGAGGACGACATCCGGCTCTACGACTTCCCCTCCGGCGACTCCCGCTACCACAACTACGCGGAGATGACGAGCGAGATCAGCTCGGTCGTCTCGGCGAACCCGGGCATCGCGAGCCAGCGCGTGATCGGTACGTCGTACCAGGGCCGGAACATCGTCGCCATCAAGATCAGCGACAACGTGGCGAGCGACGAGTCCGAACCGGAGGTGCTGTTCACCCACCACCAGCACGCCCGTGAACACCTCACCGTCGAGATGGCGCTGTATCTGCTGCGGGAACTGACCTCCGACTACGGCACGGACTCACGCGTCACCAGCATGGTGAACAACCGGGAGATATGGATCATCCCGGACCTCAACCCGGACGGTGGCGAGTACGACATCGCGACCGGCTCCTACCGGTCGTGGCGCAAGAACCGGCAGCCCAACTCCGGTTCCTCGTACGTCGGTACGGACCTGAACCGGAACTGGAACTACCGGTGGGGCTGCTGCGGCGGGTCGTCCGGCTCGCCGTCCTCGGACACCTACCGGGGCTCGGCGCCCGAATCCGCGCCCGAGGTCAAGGTGGTCGCGAACTTCGTGCGCAGCCGGGTCGTCGGCGGGACACAGCAGATCAAGGCCGGCATCGACTTCCACACGTACAGCGAGCTGGTGTTGTGGCCGTTCGGGTACACGTACTCCGACACGACCACCGGGATGACGGCCGACGACCGGAACGCCTTCGCCGCGGTGGGGCAGAAGATGGGCGCCAGCAACGGCTACACGGCTGAGCAGTCCAGCGACCTGTACATCACCGACGGGTCGATCGACGACTATCTGTGGGGCTCTCAGAAGATCTTCGGGTACACCTTCGAGATGTATCCGTCGTCCGCGTCCGGGGGCGGGTTCTACCCGCCCGATGAGGTGATCGAGCGGGAGACCTCGCGGAACCGGGATGCGGTGTTGCAGCTTCTGGAGAACGCGGACTGTATGTACCGGTCCATTGGCAAGGAAGCCCAGTACTGCAGTTAGTCGGCGTCCTCTTCGAAGTAGGCGTCGAGGACCTCGTCCAGCTGTGAGTCCCACTCCTTGTGCTGGGACTTCGACTTGGCCTCGATCTCGATGGGGTACCAGCGGCGGTCCGGCGTGTGCACGGTCACGGTGAACCGCTTGCCGAAACGCGGGGACTCCGTCTCGATCGCGCCGATCTCGTCCCAGCGGAACTCGCACTTCTCGTCGTCGAGGCTCAGGCGTACGCCCCTGGCGTCGGCGACGATGCGTGCGCGGCGGTCGGCGGCCTCGAAGACAGGGCCGTCGGCCGCCTCGGCATCCTCGGCGTCCTGGGCCTCCGAGGCTTCCTCCGCCGGGGTCTCCTCGGGGGCCGCGTCCTCGACGGGGGCCGCCTCCTCGGGCTCGACCGCGTCCTCGGGCCCGGCGTCCTTCTCCGGCGCCGTGAGCCCGGGGATGTGGGCCGGGTTGACGCCGGCGTCCAGGGGCTGACTGCTCGTACCTATGCGCTGCTCCACAGCGGAGCAGTATGGTCGACGATCCTGTGTCAGAGACAGTCAGCCCCTACTTCGTTATACGAAGATGCTCAATGCGGCCGCCACCACGAACCCGGCGACGGACAGCACGGACTCCAGCACGGTCCAGGTCTTGAGCGTGTCCCGCTCGCTGATGCCGAAGTACTTGGCCACGATCCAGAAGCCGCCGTCGTTGACGTGCGAGGCGAAGATCGAGCCGGCGGAGATGGCCATGATGACCAGCGCGACGAAGGCCTGCGAGTGGTCGCCCTCGGCGAGCAGCGGGGCGACGATGCCGGCCGTCGTCACGATGGCCACCGTCGCCGAGCCCTGGGCGACCCGCAGCACCACGGAGATCAGGTAGGACAGGACGATCACCGGGAGGCCGACGTCGTTGAACGTGTCGGACAGGGCCTGGGCGACGCCGCTCGCCTTGAGGACGGCGCCGAAGACACCGCCCGCGCCGACCACCAGCAGGATGTTGCCGACCGGCTTCAGGGAGGAGGTCGACACCGTCTCCAGGGACTTGCGGGACCAGCCGCGACGGATACCTAGGACGTAGTACGCCAACAGCAGCGCGATGGTGAGCGCCACGAACGGGTGCCCGAAGAACTCGATCACCGAGCGCAGGGTGGAGGGGTCCAGGGCGATCGACGAGAACGTGGCGGCCAGGATGAGGATCAGCGGCGTACCGATGATGGCGAGGACCGTGCCGAGGGCGACCGGCTGCTCGCGGGGCTCCACGCCCGCCGCGCGCTGCTCGGCGAGGACGGCCTGCTTGGCCTCGCCCGCCGCCTCGACCATGTCCTGCGGTACGGCGACGAAGATGCGGCGGCCGATCCACGCCGAGAACGCCCAGGCGGCCAGCACCGCGGGGATGCCGCAGACGATGCCCATGAGGATGACCCAGCCGAGGTCCACCTGGAGGAGACCGGCGGCGGCCACCGGGCCCGGGTGCGGGGGCAGGAACGCGTGGGTCATGGAGAGGCCGGCCAGCAGGGGCAGGCAGTAGAGAAGGATCGACTTGCCCGAGCGCTTGGCGGCGGCGTAGACGATCGGCGCGAGGACGAAGATGCCGACGTCGAAGAAGACCGGGATACCGAAGATCAGGCCCGTGAGGCCCATGGCGAGGGGTGCACGCTTCTCGCCGAAGAGGTTGAGGAGGCGGGACGCCAACACCTCGGCGCCGCCGCTGACTTCGAGGATCGCGCCGAGCATGGTGCCCAGGCCGATGATGATCGCGACATGGCCGAGGATGCCGCCCATGCCGGACTCGATGGTGGAGACGGCGTCCGAGCGCTGGACCGTGCCGAAGAGTTCGGTGACCGAGAGGCCGGCCAGCAGGCCGACGACTATGGAGACGGCGAGGAGGGCCACGAAGGGCTGGAGCCGGGTCCTGATGATCAGGAAGAGGAGGAGGGCGATGCCGATCGCGGCGACGGTCAGGAGGCCTGCCGTGCCGTCGATGAGGAGGAGCAGTCCGCCGGTGTGGGGTGGGGTCTCCGCGGGGGCGGATGCGGCGAGCGGGAGGGACAGTGGGGACATTTATGGGTCCTCTGCGTAAGGACATACTTGGGGGTCTGGGAGGTGTCCCCCCAGAGGGCACAGCCGGGCAGGGCGGATCGCGGCACGGCGCCCCGGTGGGTGCCATGCCGTTGACGAACGTGCGGGAGTGAGGGGGCGTCAGCCGAGCACGGCGAGCGCGTCGATCTCGATGAGGAGTCCGGCGGGCAGACCGACGTAGACCGTCGTGCGCGCGGCGGGCGGCTGGGTCAGGCCCTGCGCCTCGAAGTACGCGTTGTAGATCTCGTTCATCTCGGCGAAGTGGGCGACGTCCGTGAGGTAGACGCGGATCATCATCACGTCGTCCCAGGAGGCGCCGCCCTCCTCGAGGATCGCCTTGACGTTGGCGAGGGTCTGCAGGGTCTGCTCGCGCAGGGTGGGGCCGGCCGGCGTCGGGGGCTTGCCCTCCTCGGCGGGCAGGAAGCCGACCTGGCCGGCGACCTGAAGGATGTTGCCCTTCTTCACGCCGTGGGAGAACTTCGCGGGCGGGTTGGTGTGGGTCTTGGGAGTGAGGGCGGTCTTCTCGGTCATACGACGTCCTTGGTCGGGGTCCTACCGGAGTACTCGCCGCTGATCGCGTCCGCGGTGCGGCGGACCAGCGGGAGCAGGGTGAGGAGTTCGTCGGCGGTGACGACGACGTTGGGGGCGGACACCGACATCGCGGCGACGACCCGGCCGTCGGCGCCGCGGATGGGCGCCGCGACGCAGTTGATGGACTCCTCATGGCCACCGAGGTCGGTGGCCCAGCCCTGTTCGCGCACCTTCGTGAGTTCCTTGAGGAAGGCCCCGGCGTTGGGGGTCGAACGGGCCGTGTACAGGGGGTAGTCGAGCTTCTCCGCGACGGCCCGGCGTTCGTGCTCGGGCAGGTCGGCGAGGAGGAGCTTGGCGACGGCGGCGACCGTGATGGCGACCGGTTTGCCGATCCGGGAGTACATGCGCACCGGGTAGCGGCTCTCCACCTTGTCGATGTAGAGGACCTCCTCCTCCTCGTACACCGCGAGGTGCACGGTGTGTCCGCACTGCTCGTTCAGCCGTACGAGGTGGGGGTGGGCGATCTCCCGGATGTCGAGGTTCTCCATCGCCTACTGGGCGAGCGCGAAGAGGCGAGCGCAGAGGCGGTAGCGCTGG
>NZ_JBQQCE010000568.1:0-5611 GCF_052245645.1 Streptomyces sp. KR55
CGCCACGTCGTGGTCCGCCGCGGGCGCGACGGCCCGGGAGATCAACGACACGCGCGTCAGCTCCCGTTCGTGCGGGTGACCTGGACGTTCTCCAGAACACCGAGCGCGTCCGGCACCAGCACGGCTGCCGAGTAATAGGTGCTGACCAGGTAGGAGATGATCGCCTTCTCGTCGATGCCCATGAACCGTACGTTCAGGCCGGGCTCGACCTCGTCCGGGATCCCCGTCTGGTAGAGGCCGATCACTCCCTGGTCGTCCTCGCCGGTACGCATCGCGATGATCGACGAGGTGCCCTGCTTGCTGACCGGGATCTTGCTGCACGGCAGCAGCGGCACCCCGCGCCAGGCGGGCAGCATGTTCCCGTGCAGTTCCACGCCGCCGAAGTAGATGCCCCGCTTGTTGCACTCGCGGCCGAACGCGGCGATCGCCTTGGGGTGGGCGAACATACAGCGAGTCTTGCGCCGCATGCTCAGCAGCTCGTCGAGGTCGTCCGGGGACGGCGGCCCGGAGAACGTGGAGATCCGCTGGTCGAAGTCGGCGTTGTGGAGCATGCCGAAGTCCTTGTTGTTGACCAGCTCGTACTCCTGCCGCTCGCGCAACGCCTCGATCGTCAGGCGCAGCTGCTGCTGCGTCTGGTTCATCGGCTCGTTGTAGAGGTCGGCGACCCGGCTGTGCACCCGCAGCACGGTCTGTGCCACGCTCAACTCGTATTCGCGAGGCTTGAGCTCGTAGTCGGCGAAGGTCTGCGGCAGGGTCTCCTCACCGACGTGGCCCGAGCTCAGACTGATCTCCGCCTCGCCGGACCGGTTCAGCTTCTGATGACCGTCGGAACTGATCCGCTGCACATGCTCGCGCAGCTTCTCGTGCCGGTCGGCAACCGCCTTGTACGCCGTCAGCGGCAGCGCGAGGACCGTGGTGGGCGTGGCCGCACGCGCCGTGAACTCCCACTTCTTGCCCGGCCCGGCGATGACCTGGCCGCCGAAGGCGTCGCCGTCGGCCATCAGCCCGAGGACCACCTCGTCGCCGTACGGCCCCTCGCCGATCTTCTCCACCTTGCCGTGCGCGACCAGGTAGACGTGATCCGCCTTCCGGCCCGCCTCCACGAGGACCTGGCCCGGCTCGAACTCCTTCTGCACGAACTTCTCCGCGAGCGCACCGAGCGCATCGCCGTCCGTGAAGCCACGCAGCGGTGGCAACTCGCCCAGCTCCTCCGGTACGACCTGGACCTTCGCACCGGTCTTCACGAACGACACCCGTCCGTCGCCGAGCGTGTAGGCGAGGCGGCGGTTGACCCGGTAGGTCGCGCCCGGCACGTTCACCCACGGCAGCATCCGGGTCAGCCAGCGCGAGCTGATGCCCTGCATCTGCGGCTCGGACTTCGTCGTTGTGGCCAGATTCCTGGCCGCCTCGGTGCCGAGGCTCTGCCTCTGCTCCTCCTCGGCCGGCGCCGGGGGCGCACTTGTCTCGACCGACATCTCACACCTCTTCCTGTGTGCATGAAGGCACAGATGATCGACATGCCAACACCTGCGCGTCGTCACGTTCCGTACACAGACCTATCAGGACATCGATCACGGTGAGTAATTTATTTGGCGGGCGCTCAGGGGCACTCAGGCATCGACCGAATGCGCCCCTCACGCCCCGCCCGATGGGAATTTGCTGGTCAGTGCCGCACCAGGTCAACGAAGAGGTGAAACGAACAGCTCCAGCAAAGGACTCCCGATGTCACGGAAAGTGACCGCATGGGTGACAGGGTTGCGAGGCGCGACACCAGGCATCTCTGCATCTCATGTCGACTTTCCGATGTGTGGCGGACGTTCCGCCCGCAACCTGCCCTGGGAGGAGTGGAAGGCGGGCTGCGCACTGTGACGTCTTACTCCGTCAGCGCGGCCGTGAACGTGTCGCGGTGAGCCACCAGCCATGCCTGGATGCGATCCCAGCGTTCCCAGCCGCCGCGCTCGGCCAGTGCATCGACGTACACCGGGTCACCGTGGGCCACGCGGCCGGCCACGAAGGCGCGGCAGGCCTCGGTGGCCTGTTCGATGACTGCGGGCAGCTCGGCGCGTTCCCGGGGCGGGAGGCCGTAGCCGTCGGCGAGGATCCGCAGCCGTGCACAGGTGTCCAACCCGGCGCAGGACCGCGCCCGCGTTCACCATGCCGCCGACCAGCGCCTCGCGGTCTGCTGCCGCACCCTCGGACGTCATGCCGGTCACGCTAACGCCTGTGGTCCTGCCCGGGCCGGGATCCGAACCGACCGGGAACATGCCGAACGCTTCCCCCTTCATCCTTTGAACCCCCTTGCCCCGCAAGGACTTTCTCGGCTGCACCTCTTGACGACTGGAGTACCCGAGAGGACATTGTCCGCGCAGCCATTGTCTGAGAGCGCTCTCAGAACCCCCTCGGGCGCTCCCGGACAGGCTCCCGCGCACCCCCACTCCGTACCGAGAGGCACCCCATGAGCGAAACCTCCGGCACACCCGGCAGACGCCGGATCTTCCGACGGGCTCTCGTCGCCGGCCTGAGCACGCTGGGCCTCGCGGCGCTGGTCGCCACGGCCATGACGCCGTCCGCGACCGCTGCCGCGCCGCCGCCCCCGTCGGGCTGGACGCAGGTCTTCGTCGACGACTTCGAAGGCGCCGCGGGCTCCGGCGTCAACACGGCCAACTGGCAGTATGCGACCGGGACTTCGTACCCGGGCGGCCCCGCCAACTGGGGCACCGGCGAGATCGAGACGATGACCTCCGGCACCAACAACGTCGCCCTCGACGGCAGCGGCAACCTCCGCATCACCCCGCGCCGCGACGCCGCCGGCAACTGGACCTCCGGCCGTATCGAGACCAACCGCACCGACTTCCAGCCCCCGGCCGGCGGCAGACTCCGGGTCGAGGCCCGCATTCAGATGCCCAATGTCACCGGCGCCGCCGCCCGCGGCTACTGGCCCGCCTTCTGGATGCTGGGCGCACCCTTCCGCGGCAACTACTGGAACTGGCCGGGCGTCGGCGAACTGGACATCATGGAGAACGTCCAGGGCCTCAACACCGTCTGGGCGACGATGCACTGCGGCACCTCACCCGGCGGTCCCTGCAACGAGACCACCGGCATCGGCGGTTCCACCACCTGCCCCGGCGCCAGCTGCCAGTCCGGCTTCCACACGTATCGCATGGAGTGGGACCGCTCGACGAGCGTCGAGGAGATCCGCTTCTACGTCGACGGCACCAACTACCACACCGTGCGCGAGAACCAGGTCGACGCGACGACATGGGCGAACGCCACGGAGCACGGCTTCTTCATCATCCTGAACGTGGCGATGGGCGGCGGCTTCGTGGACGCCTTCGGCGGCGGGCCGGACGCCGCGACGGTGCCGGGCCACTCGATGGTCGTCGACTACGTCCAGGTGCTGTCGGCCGGTGGGAGCGGTACCACGCCGCCCCCGACCGGCAACCGGGACGCCTACAGCGCCATCCAGGCCGAGTCCTACGACGGCCAGTCCGGCACGATGACCGAGGGGACCTCCGACACGGGCGGCGGCCAGAACATCGGAGCGCTGGCCAACGGCGACTGGGCGCTCTACCGGGGCGTCACCTTCGGCTCCACGGCGGCCACACAGTTCAACGCCCGGGTCGCGAGCGGTGCGGGCTCCGGCGTGAGCGGCCTGGTCGAGGTGCGCCTGGACAGCCGCAGCAGCGCGCCCGTCGGGAGCTTCGCCATCGGCAACACGGGCGGCTGGCAGTCATGGCGTACGGTCCCGGCGAACATCAGCTCCGTCACGGGCACGCACGACGTGTATCTGACCTTCACCAGCGGTCAGCCGGCGGACTTCGTGAACGTGAACTGGTTCACCTTCGGGCGCTGACCCGGCCTGCATGATGGGGGGCTCTGCGCATGTGGAGTCCCCCATCTGGCGTGCATGATGAAGTAACCGGCCGCCTTCTGTACCGTGTTGAGCAACGACGGACTGATGAGCTGCACGGGGGCGCTTGTGGCCGACGCGATGCCGCACACCGACTGGCTGGATCTCGCAGACGCGGTCACCGCGCTGCGCAGGCAGCTCGAAGAGGCCAGAACGCGGGCTGTGGACAGCCCGATCAAACTGTCCGTCGAGGAAGTGACGGTGGAGTTCGGCCTGGAGCTGCAACGGTCGGCCAAGGGCGACGGCGCCTTCAGGTTCGGTGTGGTGAGTGTCGGGGGCGGCGGGGAAAGGGCGCGTCGCGCGACGCACACCGTCACGCTGAAGCTCGGCGCACGGACGGACGCGGGCGGTTCGGTCGATGTCAGTGATGAGGACGACGAGTTGTGATTCCTGTCGGCCCGGACCCCGGCCGCGTCGTCCAGGTACGGTCCCGCCCGTCCTTCGGCACGGGCTACCTGATCGGGCCCGGTCTCGTACTCACCGCCGCCCATGTGGTGTTGACGGCGGGCGGCGAGCCGTCGGCCGCGGTCACGGTGCATGTGCCCGGACAGGAGCGGTGCGACGGCGAAGTCGTGTGGTGGGTGAAGGACGAGCGCCTCGATGCGGCGCTGGTGCGGATCAGCCCGCAGGTCGGAGCGGAATCGCCGCGCCGGGGTCCGGCCACACGGTACGGCACGTTCGTGACGGTCCGGCCCGACCAGCGGGTCGAGGCGATCGGCTTTCCGCGCCTGCAGAAATACGAAGCCCTGCGTGACCAGGAGCAGTTCACGGGTCTGCTGAGTCCGGCCACCGGGGCTGTGTCCGGACACTACGAGTTCACCAGCGCCACCCCGCTGCCCGGCCCCGCGCCGGACGAGGGGAAGACCCCGTGGGCCGGCATGTCCGGGGCGGCGGTGTTCAGCGCGGGGCTGCTCGTGGGAGTCGTACGCAGCGACCGCAGAGCACGATCCGGTACCCGACTGACCGCGACGCCGATGTCCGCGCTGCTCGCGGACGAGGCGTTCCGGGGCAAGGTGGCGGACGCCACCGGATGGGACCAGGTCGTCGAACCGGTCGAGCTCTCCGGGTTCCTCCAGTCCCCCTACCCCGATCGGGACGTCCGCTCGGTGGCGTCCCTGCTGCGCGCGGATACCGAGACCGTGACCTTCCACGGTCGCGAGACGGAGAGCGAACGCCTCGACGCCTGGTGCGCTGGGTCCGAGGCGGCGGCGGTCCTGATCGTCACCGGTCAGGGCGGGGCGGGCAAGAGCCGTCTCGCACGCCGCTTAGTCGCCCGTCAGCGAGTGCGTGGCTGGACCGCCGGAGTCCTGCGCCCCGCCGCGGCCGATGACGCTGCCGCCGAGGGACGATTCACCGCGCTCACCCGCATGCGTGGCCCGCTGCTGATCGTGGTGGACTACGCGGAGAACTACCCGCGTCAGGTCCGCGCCCTGCTGCGCCAGGCCCGCTCGGCGCAGGGCCGGGTACGTGTCCTGCTCCTCGCCCGCGAACGCGGGATGTGGGCGGAGGCGCTGGACGAACCGGACCCGGACGTCCGCGATCTGCTCGCCGAGGCACCGGAGTTGGCCCTCGCACCGCTGGCGTCGACTGCCGGAGACTGGGACGCGTCCTTCCACCGGGCCGTACTCGACATCGCCCGCGCTCTGCCGGTGGTCCCCGGCCACGCGGGGCCGGACTGGCCCGCGATCGCCGAGCGGATCG
>NZ_JBQQCE010000569.1:0-5606 GCF_052245645.1 Streptomyces sp. KR55
CGGCGAATGTGCCAGACGGCGACGCAGAGCAGGACCATCGCGGAGATGACCAGCATGGGGCCGACGTTCGTGCCGTAGTAGTAGCTCGGGCCGAAACCAGCCTCGGCCACGAGGCCGTAGGCCGCTGTCAGCGCCCACATCCACGCGGCCGTACGCGGCCTGGTGCGCATGGCCACGACCGTCAGCACCGTCAGATGGCAGGCGAAGGAGCCGGCCGCCCACGGCCACTCGCCCCAGCTGCCGCCCAGGACTCCGGCGACCGGAGTGGCGGCCATCGACAGCCAGAACGCTCCGACGGGCCGCACCATGGTCAGCAGAATGGGGAGCACGCAGAGCGGACCGAGCAGCAGGGCCGGGCCGCCGGTGTCGATGGTGGAAATGGGCAGCGTGAGCAGGGCCGCCGCGATGATCACGGCGTGCGGGGTCCAGGCCGCGTACTCCCGCAGGCGGCCGGGCAGCCGCCGGGTCAGCGGGCCGTCGACGCTCATCCGGGGCAGCGGACGGTAGGCGAAGGCGTTGTGGAACAGGTCCTGGCGCAGCCCGCTCAGGGCGCCCATGGCCAGCCGGTACTCGGGGCTGCGCGACGCGCCTGCGCCCCCGGGCGGCGGCGTCTGCGTCTGGGTCGTCTCGGTCACGTTGAGAACGGTAGGCGGAGGCGGGGGTCGCGTCGTCCCCAGTGAGGGGGGTCCTTCAGGATCCGTCTCAGGTACTACCAGGCCAACTGCGCGATCTCCTCCGCCACCACCGCACACGCGTCCGCCGCCGGATCGATCAGCGGAAAGTGACCGACGTCCTCCAGCAGCGTCAGACCGACCACCTCCCCCGCCTTCGCCGCCGCGTCCGCATACGACTCGCCGACCGCCTGTGGGACGACGATGTCCGTGCGGCCCTGGACGAGGGTCGTCGCGATGCCGGTCGGGAGCAGGAGCGCGGGGTCGGCGTAGGGCCGACGCTCGGCGAACTCCACTCCCCCGCCCAGGAGTTGTCGCGCAGCACCCCCGCAGACGTCCAGCTTGTCGGCGACCGTGAAGTCGGCGATCGGGGCGAGGGCGACCACACCCCGCAGGGGCGCGGGGCGGTCGGTGCGCCAGGGGGCGTCCGCCGGGAGGACATGGCGCGCCGCCGCCCAGAGGGCCAGGTGGCCGCCGGCCGAGTGGCCGGTGAGCACGGTCCGGCGCGGATCGGCCTGCGGGAGCGCCTCCCGTACGAGCGCCGGCAGTGCGTCCAGCGCGGCCGCGACGTCGTCGAAGGTCTCCGGCCAGCGTCCGGCGACCGGGCCGCCCCCACCAGAACCCGCCGAGCTGTCCGCGCCCTCCGCCCCGCGCCGATACTCCACATTGGCCACGGCGAACCCCCGCCGGGCCAGAAAATCCGCGAACGGCGTGACATGCCGACGGTCGTACGGAGCCCGCCACGCCCCGCCGTGCAGTACGACGACCAGCGGCGCCAGGCCGCCCTGGCCGACCTCGCCGCGCGGCGCATAGAAGTCGATCACCTGGTCGGGGTGGTCGCCGTACGCGGCGACGGCGTCGGGGTCGACGGGCGGGTGCGAGAAGGCCGACTCCTCCTCGGCGGCGGCCCGGGCTGCTGGGATGTTGTCCGGCATGCTCCAACCTCTCAGCGGTGAAACGGGTTTGGACGAAAGCGGGGGTGGCGGACCAGGTGGGAAGACGGCCGTTGGCGGGGACGGTATCAGGCGGGTGACGTGCGCTGACACAGGCCGGGGTGGGTCGCGCAGCCCGGCGCTACGAGGTGCCTCCCCCACTCTCGGCTTCGCTCGAGCGGGGGGACCCCCATCGCCCACCCGTGCCGCCCTGGGTCCCCCAGGCCCTTAAGGCACTGGGGGAGGCACGACTGCCCGCAGCTACGCCAGCTTCCCCAACACCTCTCCCAAAACGCGCGCCGCCCGTTCCACATCCGCGAACCCGACGTACAGCGGCGTGAAGCCGAAGCGCAGTACGTCCGGGTGGCGGAAGTCGCCGACCACCCCTCGTTCGATCAGCCGTCGCATCACCTCGCCCGCGTCCGGGCACCGCAGCGCCACCTGGCTGCCGCGCTCCTCGTGCGCCGCCGGTGTCAGTGATTCGACGCGGCCCTCGGGGACGTACTCCCCGACGCATTCCAGGAAGAAGTCCGTCAGCGCGAGGGACTTCGCCCGTACGACCTCGACGGAGACGTCGTCCCACACCTCCAGTGCGGCCTCCAGGGCGAGCATGGACAGGATGTCCGGCGTGCCCACCCGGCCCCGTACGGCACCCGCGCCGGGCTCGTAGGCGGTGCGCATGCCGAAGGGGTCCGCATGCGAGTTCCAGCCCGGCAGGGGGGAGTCGAAGCGGTCCTGCAGATCGGCACGGACATAGAGGTACGCCGGTGAGCCCGGGCCCCCGTTGAGGTACTTGTACGTGCACCCGACCGCCAGATCCACCCCGTGCTCGTCCAGCCCCACCGGCAGCGCGCCCGCGCTGTGGCACAGGTCCCAGACCACCACCGCACCCGCCTCGTGCACGGCGGCCGTCAGGCCGGAGAGGTCGTGCAGCCGGCATGTACGGTCGTCCAAGTGGTTCAGCAGCACCGCGGCCGTACGGCCGGACAGCACACCGGGCGCCTCCGCCGGCACCACCGGACGCAGCGTGCAGCCCGTCATCCGGGCCGCCGACTCGGCGATGTACCCGTCCGTCGGGAAGGTCGTCGCGTCGACGACGATCTCGTCCCGCCCGGCGCCCGCCATCCGCACCGCCGCCACCAGGGCCTTGAACACGTTCACGCTCGTGGAGTCACCCACCACGATCTGCCCGGGCGCCGCCCCCACCAGCGGAGCGATCCGGTCGCCGATCCGTTCGGGCGCCGTCCACCAGCCGCTCTCCTCCCAGGACCGGATGCGCAGCTCACCCCACTGGCGGCGGACCACGTCGTCGACCCGGCCCGGCACGGAAACCGGAAGCGCGCCCAGCGAGTTGCCGTCCAGGTACACAACGTCGTCGAGCACGAACCGCTCACGCAGAACGGACAGTTCGTCCGCGGCGTCCAGTTTCTCCGCCTTGACGGCCAGTTCAGACATGGGACCTCGCCGTCCACAGCTCGGGGAAAACGTTCTTCTGCGCGCGCTTCTCCAGCCAGGCCACCCCGGCGGAACCGCCCGTCCCGGGCTTCGCGCCCATCGCCCTGCGCGTGGCGACCAGGTGATCGTTCCGCCAGCGCCACACCAGCTCGGCGACGTCGGTCAACGCCTCGCCCAGCCGGGCGACTTCGTCACCGGGATCTCCCGAGTAGACGGCCGTCCAGGCCGCCTCGACCTCGGGAGAGGCCTCGTACCGCTGCGACACGTCACGCATCAGGACGGCGTCCGGGATCGCGTGGCCGCGCCGCGCGAGCAGGCGCAGCACCTCGTCGTACAGGCTGGGCTCGTGCAGCGCCTTCTCCAGTTCGGCGTGCACGCGCGGGGCACCCCGGTGCGGGACCAGCATGGACGCGGACTTCTCACCGAGCAGGAACTCCATGCGGCGGTACATCGCCGACTGGAAGCCGGAGCCCTCGCCGAGCGCGGAGCGGTACGAGTTGAACTGGGCCGGCGTGAGGTGCGCAAGCGGTTTCCATGAGGCGTTCAGCGCCTCCAGCTCCCGTACGGAACGCTTCAGCGCGTCCATCGCCACCGGCACCCGGTCCTCGCGGAGCGCCTTCGCGGCGGTCTCCCACTCATGGACGATGACGGTGAACCACAGCTCCATCACCTGGGTCGTGACCAGGAAGACCATCTCTCCGGGATCGTCGGAGAGGGTGTGCTGGAGGTGGGTGAGCACGTCCGCCTTGACGTAGTCCTCGTACGGCGTCGTGCCGGCGAAATCGAGATGCGGGGTCTCGGGCTCGTGAGCCTCGTGGGACATCGCTGTCTCCTGTTGTAACTCCGGGTAGCGGTCCGCCCCTGCCGTTACCGACACGGGGGCCCCGGTCCCCACCCGCATCCTCAGGGATCGCCCGGGGGCCTCGCAAGGCCCGCCCGGTCACACCGGGCGGGCCTCACGCACTCGAAAATCAGCCGAGCGTCTGCGCCGCCGTCGGCGAGGAGTCCTTCAGGAACTGCGTGCAGCGCTCGTACTCCTCCTGCTCACCGATCGCCCCCGCCGCCCGGGCGAGCGCGTGCAGGGCGCGCAGGAAGCCGCGGTTCGGCTCGTGCTCCCAGGGCACGGGGCCGTGGCCCTTCCAGCCGCTGCGGCGCAGCGCGTCCAGGCCCCGGTGGTAGCCCGTACGGGCATAGGCGTACGACTCCACGACGCTGCCCCGCTCGAACGCCTCGTCGGCCAGCTGGGCCCAGGCCAGCGAGGACGTCGGGTACTGCGCCGCGACTTCGGCGGGCGCGGCACCGTTCGCGAGCAGCTCGCGCGGCTCCGGGTCGTCGGGGAGGTGGGTCGGGGGCGGTCCCCCGAGGAGGTTCTCGTGAATCGTCATGGGTCCAGTCTGGTGCATCCCGGTCGGCCGGGAACCGTGACGGTGGGCCGACGGGCTCTACGAGGCGATCGACCCGGGTTCCGGCTGCGGCGGCCGTTCCAGCGGCGGGCTCACCACATGGCCGTGCATACGGCACTCGGGGCGCTTGCAGTCCGGGGCGGGCCGTCGTACGAACGCGAAGGCCAGCACCGCACCCGCGACCAGCACCACCGCGCACAGCGGCATCGCGCGCCGGAACGCGGTGTTGAAGGCGTCCGCCGAGCGGTACGCCTCCGGTCCCATCCCTGCGAGCAGCGGCAGCGCGGCGACCGCGAGCAGGCCCGCCGCCCGGGCGGCGGCGTTGTTGATGCCGCTGGCCAGGCCCGCGCGTGCGGCGTCGACGGAGCCCATGACGGTGGCGGTCAGCGGGGCGACCAGGGTGACCATGCCGAGGCCCAGTACCAGCAGCGCGGGCAGGACGTCCCTCACGTACGAGGCGTCGGGGCCCACCCGCAGCATCAGCAGCATCCCGGCCGCACACAGCAGCGGGCCGACGGTGAGCGGGATGCGCGGGCCGATGAGCTCCCCCAGCTGGCCGGAGCGGGCGGAGAACAGCAGCATCAGGACGGTCGTCGGCAGCAGGGCCGTACCGGCGGCGAGGGCCGAGTAGCCGGACACGACCTGGAGCTGGAGCGCGGCGAGGAAGAAGAAGCCGCCGAAGGCCGCGTACACGCACAGGGTGACCAGGTTGACGGCCGTGAACTGGCGGGACCGGAAGATGTCCAGCGGCATCATCGGGTCCAGGCGGCGCTTCTCGACGTAGCCGAAGGCGATGCCGGCCGCGACGCCCGCGACGGCCGTCAGAGCGACGGCCACGGAGCCCTCCTGGGCCTCGATCAGCGCGTACGTCACGAGGGCGAGCGCCAGAGCGCCCAGCACCGCGCCGAGCACGTCGAAGCGGCCGTGACTCTTGCCGTCGGCCGACTCGGGGACGTGCCGCAGGGCGACGGGGACGCAGACCAGCGCGAGCGGGACGTTGAGCAGGAAGACCCACCGCCAGCCCGGCCCGTCCACCAGCCAGCCGCCGACGAACGGCCCGACGGCGGCCCCGATGCCCCCGAACCCCGACCACAGCCCGACGGCCCGGCCCCGGTCGTCGGGATGGAAGGAGGCCTGGATGAGGG
>NZ_JBQQCE010000057.1:0-30258 GCF_052245645.1 Streptomyces sp. KR55
GTCTCCTTGATGGCGTCGGCGACCTCCAGGACCGCGCGGGCCTCGCCGTCCCAGGCGACGGCGATAGCGGTACGACCGGCCGCCTCGGCTTCGGCCTTGGCGCGCTGCAGGTTCTCCGGCAGGGTGATGACCCACTCGGTGAGCAGCTTCTCGCGGCCGACGAGGACCGCGTGGCCCTCGACGATGCCCTGGACACCGAGTCCGGCGATGTTCGCGAAGTCCTCCGGGGCGGGCAGTGTGCCGAGCCGGGCGGCGGCGCCGGAGGCGACGGCCTGGGCGATAGGGTGCTCCGAGGAGTGCTCCAGGGCGCCCGCCAGGCGCAGGACGTCGTCCTCGTCGGTGCCGTCGGCGGTGTGCACGGCGAGCAGGGTCATCTTGCCGGTGGTGACGGTGCCGGTCTTGTCCAGCACGATGGTGTCGACCTTGCGCGTCGTCTCCAGGACCTCGGGTCCCTTGATCAGGATGCCGAGCTGAGCGCCGCGCCCGGTGCCGACCATCAGCGCGGTCGGGGTTGCCAGGCCCAGGGCGCACGGGCAGGCGATGATCAGTACGGCGACGGCTGCGGTGAAGGCGGCGGTCAGACCTGCGCCGTTGCCGAGCCAGAAGCCCAGGGTGCCGAGCGCCAGGGCGATCACGACCGGGACGAAGACCGCGGAGATCTTGTCGGCGAGCCGCTGGGCGGCGGCCTTGCCGTTCTGCGCGTCCTCCACCAGCTTGGCCATACGGGCGAGCTGGGTGTCGGCGCCGACGCGGGTGGCCTCGACTACCAGGCGGCCGCCGGCGTTGAGCGTGGCGCCGGTGACGGCGTCCCCGACGCCGACCTCCACCGGCACGGACTCGCCCGTGAGCATGGCCGCGTCGACGGCGGACGAGCCCTCGACGACCACGCCGTCGGTGGCGATCTTCTCGCCGGGCCGTACGAGGAACCGGTCGCCGACCTTCAACTCACCGGTAGCGATGTGCTCTTCACGGCCGTCGCGCAGCACGGTGACGTCCTTGGCGCCCAGCTCCAGCAGTTCCTTCAGCGCCGCTCCCGCCTTCCGCTTGGACCGCGACTCGAAGTACCGGCCGGCCAGGATGAAGGCGGTGACGCCGGCCGCGGCCTCCAGGTAGATGTTCCCGGCGCCGTCGGCGCGGGCGATGGTGAGTTCGAAGGGGTGCGTCATGCCGGGCGTCCCGGCCGTGCCGAAGAACAGGGCCCATAGCGACCACAGGAATGCCGCCGACGTGCCCACCGATATCAGCGTGTCCATGGTGGCGGCACCGTGCCGGGCGTTGGTCCACGCGGCCTTGTGGAAGGGCCAGGCGGCATACGTCACCACGGGTGCCGCCAGCGTGAGCGAGAGCCACTGCCAGTACTCGAACTGCAGCGCCGGGATCATGGCCATCGCGATCACGGGGGCGGCGAGCGCGACCGCGGTGGTCAACCGCTGACGCAGGGGCCGCAGTTCGTTGCTTTCGTCCTGAGCGGGGCCGCTGCCGGCTTCCGGCACGGTGCGTACGGGCTCGGGCTTGCGTGCGGTGTAGCCGGTGGTCTCGACCGTGGCGATCAGGTCGGCGACGGCGACGTCCTCGCGGTAGGTGACCTTGGCCTTCTCCGTGGCGTAGTTGACGGTGGCCTCGACCCCGTCCATGCGGTTGAGCTTCTTCTCGATCCGGGCGGCGCACGAGGCGCAGGTCATGCCGCCGATGGCGAGTTCGACCTCGGCGGCGCCGGGCGTGGTGGTGGTCATGTCTGCTCCTCGGAGCTCACGGACGCGATCTGCAATGGGGGAGGAGTGGCGGGGCCTGTCGGCAGGGCGGCCCCGCCGAGGCTTGTGGGTCAGACGGCCACGCGGCCGACGAAGTCGTATCCGGCCTCGTCGACGGTCTTGGCGATCAGTGCGTCGAGCGCCTCGTCGGGCTCGGTGGCGGTCGTCACGGTGACCAGGCCCGTGCCGATCTCGACGTCGACCGCGGTGACCTCGTCCAGGCCGCCCACCGCCTTGGCGACGACGTCCTGGCAGTGGGCACTGCCGACGCCGTCGACCTTGTAGGTGGTCTTGATCTCCGCGTTGGTGTGGCAGCTTCCGTCGGGAGTGCAGCAGTTCGACATGGGATCCTCCACAGCTAGTGACTTATACCCCTGGGGGGTATGAACAACGGTTTCATGTATACCCCCCTCCGGTATGCGAGGCAAGGCGTGTTCCGGCTTGACTTCATACCCCCTAGGGGTATGTTGAGCTGTGTCGGTCGCACGTCGAGCGGCCGCGAGATGAGGAGTTGACCATGAACACCGGACTGCGGATCACCGTCTTCGCCGCCGCACTCGCCACGACCTTCGGCGCCGCCTATGGCGTGGGCGGCGCGGTCGACGCGATCTCGCCCGAGCCGGAGAGCGGCACCCACAGCGGCCCTGAAGGCCACGCCGCCGGGCACGACGAGAAGACGGCGGCCGGGCACAACGAGGCGAAGGAGGGAGGTCACGAGGCGGCACCGCCAGCAGGCCTCGAGATATCCCGGAACGGCTACACGCTCGACCTGAAGACCCCGCGCCTCGAGGCCGGCAAGAAGGCCGAGCTGCGCTTCTCCGTCGTACAGGACGGGACTGGGCGCAAGGTCACCGCGTACCAGCGCGAGCACGACAAGGAGCTCCACCTGATCCTGGCCTCGCGCGACCTGACCGTCTACCGCCATCTGCATCCCGCTCGGGCCGCCGACGGCACCTGGTCCACCCCCGTGAACCTCCCCAAGGCCGGCGACTACCGCGTCTTTGCCGACTTCAAGCCCGAAGGCGGCCAGGCGCTCACCCTCGGCGCGGACCTCGCGGTGTCCGGAACGTACGAGCCCGCTGAACTACCCGAGCGCAACACCACCGCGAGGACCGATGGTTACGAGGTGAAGCTCGACGGCGACCTGACGCCCGGCAAGGCCAGTGAACTGACGCTGACGGTGACCAAGGACGGCAAGCCGGTCCGTGACCTCCAGCCGTACCTGGGTGCCTACGGCCACCTGGTCGCCCTGCGCTCCGGCGACCTCGCCTACCTGCACGTCCACCCCAACGGCGAGCCCGGCGACGGCGAAACCCAGCCCGGCCCCGAGGTCTCCTTCACGGCTACGGCGCCCAGCGCCGGCGCATACCGCCTGTTCCTGGACTTCCAGCACAAGGGCGAGGTGCGCACGGCAGCCTTCACAGTGCATACGGGCGGTGCAGTGGACGAGCCCGAGAAGGCCTCGCAGACCAAGCCCGTCGAGGGAGAGGCCGGACACGCACACTGAGGCGCGCGGCCCTGACCGGGCTCCGGTGCGGGGCCGCGCCCGAATTCGGCGGCCGAATAAAGGCCGACATAGGGGGCGAGATGGGCGGCGGTCGGGAGGTTGCCGTCGCGTCGTGCTGACGGCGCACGGGCGTGAAGACGCTACGTCTGGGCGTCGCCTGCACACTCGCCGCAGCAAACAAGCCATTGGCCTGACGGGGTAACCCGATGTTTCAGGATTGATGGCATCGCCCTGCTGTGCAGCGTCGGTTCGCGAATCGACCAGTGCCGACGACGCCTCAACCGTGCGAGTGCCTGCCGCTGGTAGGCCCATGGACGGTGCCTCACCTGCGGCGCTGAGAGCAGCCTCCGTGGTGCAGCAAGTCCAGGAGTACGGAGTCATCCAACCGGCCCTTGCTCGCAGCCGGTCGACCTCGTCGGCTGCCGCGTGTCCAAGGCCTGAACGCGGACCTGTGGTCCGCCCTGTCGCCATGGAGCGCGAGATGAACCCTGCACCGTGCATTCATCGAGCGAGAGTGAAAAACAGATATGCAGTCATTGACCAAGGCCGGGTCGGGCCAGTCCGCCCTGTCCGGGCTGGTGGGCAACACCCCGCTGCTACAGGTGTCGGAGCCGCTGGCCCCGGCCGGGCGTGGCTTCTGGGCGAAGCTTGAGGGGTTCAACCCCGGCGGCATCAAGGACCGTCCGGGGCTGCACATGGTGGAGCGGGCTCGGGCCGTGGCGACCTGCGGCCCGGCGGACGGATCATCGAGTCCACGAGCGGCACTCTGGGCCTGGGGCTGGCGCTGGCCGGGATGGTGTACGGCCACCCGGTCACCCTGGTCACCGATCCGGGGCTGGAGTTGTCCATGACCCGGCTGCTGACCGCATACGGCGCCCAGGTCAACGTCGTCTCAGAGCCCCATACCACGGGCGGCTGGCAGCAGGCCCGCCGCGAGCGCGTACAGCGACTGTTGGAGCAGCACCCCGGCTCCTGGTGCCCGGACCAGTACAACAACCCCGACAACGTCGCCGCCTACACCCCGCTGGCTCTTGAACTCGCCTCCGAGACGGGTCACATCGACGTACTGGTATGCAGCGTCGGCACCGGCGGCCACTCCGCGGGCGTCTCCCGAGTCCTGTGCCAGCTCTACCCGGAGCTGACCGTAGTCGGCGTGGACACGACCGGTTCGACGATCTTCGGCCAGCCCGCCCGGCCCCGGCTGATGCGCGGACTCGGCTCCAGCATCTACCCCCGCAACGTCGCCTACGAGCAGTTCTCCGAGGTGCACTGGGTCGCCCCGCACGAGGCCGTGTGGACGTGCCGCCAACTGGCCGCCTCCCACTACGCCACCGGCGGGTGGAGTGTCGGCGCGGCCGCGCTGTATGGCCTGCACCGCACCGGCCGACTGGCGACTCCACCCGCCTCCGAGCCGCTCTCCGCCACCGTCTGACTCACCGGCCCTCCGGGCCAGGGGCGGGGAAACAACAAGTGTCCCCGCCCCTGGGGTGTCGCGTCCGCCCGAGCCCGGCGGACATTCGCCAGGCCACTGCGGCCGTGTCCGCACCCGGCAGCGGCAGCGCGCTCCTGCTGCCCGTGGCCAGCGAGGACACGGTGTGGGAACTGGTCCGTGCCGGAGTGCTGTTGCCCCGCAAGTCCATCTCGTTCGGCCCCAAGCCGACGGCCGGTCAACTGGGCCTTCGTAGCGCCGGTCCGGTGCCCTCGACGCGGATGGGCCGCTATGTGCTCCGTGGGCCGTAGTGGTCCAGGAACATGTCGACGCCGCTGGTGATGAGACGGACCGTCAGGTCCTCGTCGATGTGCGTGCCGTAGGAGCTGAAGACCATGTGGGGGAAGACCAGAAGCCCGTAGAACTGGATGATCGCCACCTGCAGGTCGGGGATCTCCAATCGGCCTTGCTCGGTGAGGGCCCGCAGGGCGTTCGCGACGGCGGGGTGGTGGCTCTCCGTGGCGCGGTGTCTCCAGGCCTCGCCCAGTTCGGGGAAGCGGTGGAGCTCAGCGGCGACGAGGTTGCGTAGAGCGGTGACCTCGTGGTTGGTGCGGACGGCGTGGACCCAGGCGCGGGCCGCCTCGATGAGGGCGGCCCGCAGGTCCTCGGCCTCGGCCAGGCCCTCCAGCGCGGCTGACGACTCACCGGCGAGAGGCTCGTCGAGTGCGTCTGTGATGACCGCCGTGAACAGGGCTTCCTTGCTGCCGAAGTGGTTGTAGACGGTCACCTTGGACACACCTGCCTCGGCGGCGATGGTGTCCATGCCCACGCCGAAGCCGTCCCGTAGGAACAGTTCGCGGGCGGCCCGCACGATGGCCTGCCGTTTGAGCTCCGCGCGGGGTCCGCTGGGGGGCCGTTTGACGCTCTCCACGCTCATGAGTCGACCCTAGCACCCATCTGAACTGTACGGTTGAGTTCATATGAACTGAACAGTATGGTTCATATGGGAGCGTCGGTCGAGCGAGGCCGTGCGCGAGAAAGGGAACTTCGTGCCTTCCGTGACTCATCGGGTGACCGCCTCACCGCAGACCGCCGGTCCGGCGATGGCTCACCCTCGCCGTCGTAAGCGTGAGCCTGCTGGTCGTCGGGCTCGACACCACCGTGCTGAACGTCGCCCTGCCCACCCTTGTCGGCGAACTCGGCGCTTCCACCAGCCAGTTGCAGTGGATCGTCGACAGCTATGCGCTGATGTCCGGCAGTTTGGTGCTGTTCTGCGGCAGCCTGGCGGATCGGCTCGGCCGCTGGGGGCACCCCCGGCCGGAGGCTGGGGGAGGATCTTCATGTCCGGCCTGGCGCTGTTCACGGCGGCGTCCGTCGTCGCCGCGTACGCCGGGTCCGTCACCACATTGGTTCTCGCGCGCGGAGCCATGGGCGTCGGCGAGGCGCTGATCATGCCGGCCACGCTCGCCGTCATCGGGAACGTCTTCCCGCGCGGTGCCGAACGCACCAAGGCGATCGGCATCTGGTCGGCGGCGGTCTGCGTCGGGACGGTGATCGGACCGATGGTCGACGGCTGGCTGCTGAGCCACTACTGGTGGGGACCGGTGTTCCTGATCAACCTCCCCATAGGCATCGCAGGCCTGATCGCCGCCGCCCTGCTGGTGCCCAACTCCCGCGCTCCCGAGAGCGGGCGGCTGGACCCGGCCGGCGCCCTGCTGTCCGTCGTGGCCGTGGCAAGCGTGCTGTGGGCGGTCATCGAAGGGCCCGACCGCGGCTGGACGAGTTCCGCCGTGCTGGCCGCCTTCGCGGCGGGCGCCCTGCTGCTCGCCGTCTTCGTCGCCTGGCAGCGCCGGGTCGCGTCCCCGATGCTGCCGCTGCGGCTCTTCGGGCACCGTGCGCTCGCGGCCGGTGCCCTGTTGGTCCTGTTGGGCGCGTTCGCGCTGATCGGCACGCTGTTCGTGGCCGTGCAGCACTTCCAGTTCGTCCTCGGGCACAGCCCCGGGCAGACCGGGGTGCGGCTCGGCCCCGCCGCGCTCGCGCTGCTGGTCGCCGGACCACTGGCGGGCGTTCTCGCGCCGCGCCTCGGCATGCGCACGGTGTCGGCCGTCGGACTCGCCCTCCTGTGCGCCTCCGCGGCGGTGCTCGCCGCCACCGGGGCGGCGGACGGCTACGGCCGGGCTCTCGTGGCCCTGTTGCTGCTGGGCGTGGGCGCCGGATTCGTCATCACCGCGACCAGCGATGCCATCGTCGGCTCGCTGCCCGAAACAGACCTCGGCGTGGGCTCGGCCACCAACAGCGCCGCCATCCAGCTGGGCGCGGCGACCGGAGTCGCCGTCATGGGCAGCCTGCTGTCCGACCGATACCGCAGCGAACTCGACGACATCCCCGCTCCTGTTCCCGAGAGTCTCCTCGACTCCGCCAAGGAGTCCCTGGGTACCGCGCTCGCCCTCGTCGAGCGACTGCCGGGCGAGGCCGGAGCCGCCTTCGCTGAAGCCGCCCGCCACGCGTTCGTCGACGGCATGGGGCCGGCGATGTTCGCCGGGGCCGGTGTCACCGCGGCGGGCGTACTCCTCGCTCTCCTGCTCGCTCCTTCCCGTGGCGCCAACCCGACCGCATCCACTCGCCCGAAGGACCCGTCATGACCCACTCCGCAGCCGGTGCGCCGCACACGGCCGAACACGACCATCACCCGCCCGCCGACCCGCGCCGCTGGTCGGCACTCGCACTGATCTGCCTCGCGCAGTTCATGCTGATCCTCGACGTCACCGTCGTGAACGTCGCCCTCCCCGACATGGCGGCCGACCTCGACCTCGGCCGGGAGACTCTGACCTGGGTGGTCACCGCTTACACCCTCTGCTTCGGTGGGCTGATGCTGCTCGGTGGCCGGCTCGCCGACGCCCTCGGCGCCCGCCGCACCCTGCTCTCCGGACTCGCCCTCTTCACCGCCGCCTCACTGGTCACCGGTCTGGCCGAGAACGCCCCGACGCTGCTCGGCGGCCGGATCGGCCAGGGCGTCGGCGCAGCCTTGCTGTCCCCGGCCGCACTGTCCCTCGTCACCACGACCTTCTACGGCACCGAACGCAACAAGGCGCTCGGCGTCTGGGCGGCGATCGGCGGCACCGGCTCCGCGGCCGGCGTGCTGCTCGGCGGAGCCCTCACCGACGGGCCCGGCTGGGAGTGGGTGTTCTACATCAACGTGCCGGTCGGGCTGCTCCTACTGGTCGCCCTGCCCGCCTTCGTCCCGGCCCGTGCTCCGCAACCCGCACGGCTCGACATCCCGGGCGCACTGCTCGTCACCGCGGGCACCGCCGCCCTGATCTACGGCCTGGTCAAGGCGGGCGACACCGGCTGGGCGGACGCCTCGACCCTGCTGCCGCTGGCCGGTGCGGTGTTCGCGTACGCGGCCTTCGCGGCGGTCGAACGGGCCGGCCGGGCCCCGCTGATGGACCTGCGGATGTTCACCCGGCGACCAGTACTCGCCGGGGCCTTCCTGATGCTGATCGCCACGGCCCTGCTGATCTCGTTCTTCTTCCTGGGATCCGTCCATCTGCAGCACGTCCGGGGCTTCAGCCCGCTGAGGACCGGGCTGGTGTTCCTGCCCGTCGCCGTGGCCACCGGTATCGGCGCCCACCTCGGGTCCCGGCTCGTCGGCCGGATCGGCAGCCGCCCGACCGCTGTCGCGGGCATGGTCGTCACGGCCGTCGGAAGCATCCCGCTGACCCGGCTGTCGGAGACCGGCAGCGCGTACGCCGGGCTCCTGCCCGGCTTCGTGATCGCCTCCCTCGGCATCGGCGCCGTGTTCGTCACCGCCACGACCACCGCGCTGGCCATGGTGGAGCACCGGGAGGCGGGACTCGCCTCCGGGGTCGTCAACACCTTCCACGAGGTGGGTGGTTCGATCGGCGTCGCCGTCGTCTCGACCGTCGCGGCCTCCGGCTTCGAGCGAGGCGCGGTGGGTGGCTTCGCCGACGCGTTCACGGTGTGTTCCGTGGCGGCCGCTGCCGGCGCCGTCGTCGCCCTGGGCCTCGTACCGCGCGGCAAACCGCAGTCGACCGGTGGCCCGCACGTGCACTGACCAGGACGGCCGCCGGCCAGGAGCGTCCAGCCCCGGCGGTCCTCCGGGGTGCCGGGAGCCGCAGAGGCGCCGCCCTGCAGCTTATGGCCACGGGTGCCTCGACTCAGTGGGCGTGCCCGTCCTCCGCGTGTGGGTCACAGCATTCATTGACACCATCCCGAGCGACCCACCTACCCAGCCTCTCCACAGCGAACAGCCCGGCGGCCTCGGCAGGCTTCTGCCAGGCGAAGCCGACCTTCACAGCCCCCGCCAACAACAACGGTCACAGCCACGGACGGCCCGAATCGGCGCGGCCTGCACAGCCGGGCCGCGCCGTCACAGATCCACCATGCGTCCGGTCATGACCAGTAATACGGTTTTTAGATCCCGCCCTCGATGGCCTTGAGGAAGGTGCGACACCATGTCGGAGAACGCACAGCACAGCCACAGTCATGGAACCGGTGGCGAGGACGGCCCGAGCTGGACCAAGGCGGCGAAGGTGCTCCAGGACGCCTCTCCGATCACCGTCCCCGAGGGCGCCTCGGCAATGACCGTCCACATCGAGTGGGACCCCGGCGACCCCGGCACCCCGCCATTACGGCCCGGCGTTCGGCTACGTCATCAAGGGCGCGGTCCGCTTCGAACTCGAAGGCGAGCCCGAGCGTATCGTGGAGGCCGCCAGCACATTCTGGGAACCGGGTGGCGACGTCATCCACTACCAGGACGGCAACGCCCTCACCAACGCCAAGACCGAGTTCGTGGTCACCATGATGTGCGCGCCGGGCAAGCCCATGCTCGAACTCGTCGACGAGGAGGAGCTCAAGCAGCGCGCCCACCTGCGCGCCCCGCGGCCGACCGCCTGACCCGTAACCACACGCCGGCCGTGGCGTGAGCCGCCCCGGCGTCGGCCGACCGGATGCTACACAGGGATGCCGCGCCCGCCCTCTCCTGAACACCCCCTTGGCTCTGGCCGCGGGTAGTGCCGTGCAGGCATGCCGTTCGATGAGCTGATGGCCGAAGCTGCACCGAGTTTCGCAGAAGAGCGCACTCGCCGCGTTGAGGATTTCGTTCGCCCGCCTCAACTCCGCTTTGTCCTGGCTGAGTTGCCTTAGCTCCTCACGCTCCGCTGTGGCCAGCCAGTCATCTCGTTCCCCGGCATCCGCATCGGCCTGGCGGACCCCAGCCGCGAAGGGTCTCCTTGTGGATTCCCAGGTCCTTGGCGACGTGCGCGATCGCGCGGCCGGTGGTGCGCACCTCGCGGACGGCCCGCTCTCGCAGCTCATCCGGGTATTGCGTGGTGCTGGTACTGCTCGTGGTTCTCTTACAACCGCTGGCTCAATGACTCGAGTGCCGCTGGGTGATCAGGCAGCAGGCGAGTTTGAGGAACACTTCGTGCATGTCCGCTCGTCGTTCCCAGCGCACCCGCAACCGGCGGAAACCTGTACGCTGCCGCCACGCTTGCCGCGCTGACCGAACTCGTCGCAGGGGACAGGCGACCCGGTGGCCGCCATCCGCACCCAAGCCGAGGGCTCTGTGTCCTCGCTGCCGGAATCATGCCCACCGGGCTGCGGGCGGTCGATGTGGTGGCCGACCGCCCGCACGCAGAATGCCTGTGCAACCGTCACTGTGCACCGAAAAATTGCCAGATGGACCCCCCCGAGGACTCATCCACAAGTCCGGGCTCGCCACCTAAATGAGCCAACGCAACCCATAAACCCTTGCCTCCAGCGCAGATTCGTTACTACCCGGCCTTGTAGGAAGCCCCGTGGCGTTCGGTGACAGCGATGACGGGCCTTGGCTGCTGCGCGGTCAACGAGCTTTGCGAACTTTGCTGCGGCGTATGAAGAGGCGGCCGAGGACATGGAGCAGACTGATTGCCAGGACGGTTCCGATAGCCCAGTGCTTCCACGGACCGGATGTCAGCAGAAGTCCGCCCAGGCCGAGGTGGGCGGCCACGACCAACGCGATGACGGCTATGAGGCCGAGCGTTGCCCGGCGTCGGGGACGGGCCACGGCTTTCTCCGCCGGGACGGGAGTATCGGTGGCGGGATCCTCGGGCTGGTGATCGGCGGCTTCGGCCTGTTGCCAGGTGACCTGCAGCGCATCGCGCTTGCCGGTCTTCTCCAGGCGTCCGGCGATCAGGTGCTGGACGCGCTGGAGGCTGTCCTGGTCGGTGGCTTCCACACGGAGTGTCAGCCAGTCGGGGCCGACTTGTAGGGTGCACCGGCCCCCGTCGACGTCGATGGTCCCGCGTGTGTCGGACCATTCGACGTGCTGGATCTGAGGCGGTGCCGTGCCGTCGTGGTGCAGGCGAGGCCGGTGGCGCACGTGGCCGCCCATCGTGCTGAGGTCCTTGCACAGGTGTGTCAGGTACCGGCTCGGGCGGTCGGTCCGGACGTGGGCTTCGGCGCTCGGCATAAAAGTCCTTGTCAGGGAGTGCATTGAGGATTGCACGGTGTACAGATGGGGGTGAGGCGGCCAGCCGGTCTCCAAGGCCGCTCTGGTCGGCGGTCGCTGAATCGATGGCATCGGCCCGCCGGCCGTCGACAAATGCGGCCCAGGTGTCGTCCCTGCCAACTTCCGTATCGGCCCGCTTCACTGGCCGGGCCGCTGGTCACCGGGGCCGAGCGTGCCCTGGCGGTCGCCTGGCCGGGTGACGAAGCTCCGCCCGTTGATGAAGGGGCGGGCAGGCCTGGTCGTTCCGCTCAACGTGGTCGGGGGAGCTGCCAAAGAGCTCGTACGGGCTTTGCACTGCGCCCGCCAGGCCCGCGACACCCACTCCAACCCTCCCGGAGCCGCCTTCCGATGAGGAGCGGAACGGCCAGGTGGGGAGGCCGGCCCCCGGTCGGTCTCCCCACCTGATCGTCACGGGCGAGGTGCCCGGCGGTCCCGACGCTCCTCGAGCTCTTCCGCGCTCACCGGTATGACCACCGGCTGCCCAGGCACACCGAGGATCGTGGCAAGGTACACGGTCTCGCCGTCCGAAAGGTTGTTCCCGCCCTGGTAGTGGATGACATCACCTCCCGGCTCCCAGAACGTCTCCCCGGCCTTGATGACGCGCTCCGGTTCGCCCTCCAGCTCAAAAATCATCTCGCCCTTGACCACGTACCCGAACCCGGGGCCGGTGTGGCGGTGCGGCGGGTTACCCGGACTGCCGGGCGGCAGAGTGATCCGGACGGTCGTCGCCTCGGGGTTGTCGGGCACCGGCGGCTTGGGAACTGACGCAAGAACCTCCACCGTCGGCGGCGGAGGAGGAGTCGTCTCGGGGTTGTCGACGCTCATGATGAGGAACCTCACCTTCTGCGGTTGGTACTAATCCTCATCCGTAAAGACAAGGCAGCGCGGTGCTCTGTGACAGCCGAAGCACCCGTCAACATCGGTGCTCGTGCTGGATGACCAGCAACCTGGACCGTTCGAATGGCAGGGCTGTCATGCCTTCGCCCATCCGGGCACGTGGGGCCTTCCCGTAGAGCGGCAGGCGGTCCTGACGGTGTATGGACGCCATTCCAGGGCGGTGCTGTCCAGAGCCGTCAATTGTCAACACCACGCACTAGTGGCGGCGGTCCAGTGCCAACTCACTTAGTAATATCCCAGTAGGTCGAGTACGGAGGGCAGGCTGAGCATGAGTGGGCGGCTGCGCGCAGGTGGGGCCTTCGGGTACCTCCTGCTGGTCGTCATGCTCACACTGGGCGTGTTCGCCATGCACACGCTGGGCCACCCGGAAGAGTCGTCCGGGCATGGCATGAGCGGCGCCGTACCTGCTGTCGCAGATGGGCACATGGACGGCATGGCCCAAGAGGCCGCAGCCGCCGAGGCCCCGGCACGGTCCGAGGCGATGGCCGAACACGGGACCGCGGCGTCGGCTGCTGCATTGCCGACGCACGAGCTCCCGAGCGGCATGGACCTGATGTCGGTGTGCGTGGCGGTGCTCACCGTGTGGCTGCTCGGGCTGTTCCTGCGTGCGGCGGTGGCCCGTCGGCGAGAGCGGGCGACCGCCCTTCTCGCTCGGTCGATGGCTCTGGCGCACCCCAGTACTCCACCGCCAAGAGCACTCCTCTCTCAGTTGTCAGTTCTGCGGATATAGGCCGAACCTCGCACGGCCCGTTCGGCGCTGCCCGCGCAATCGCGTACGCCACTACACAGCCAGAACTGACTACATGAGGTATTTCGCACATGACTGCCTACAAGCACGCCTTGAACCGTCGCCTACGCCGCCGTCTCGCGATGGTGGGCGCCATCACGGCAGGCGGGCTGCTGCTCGCCGCCTGCGGCGGGAACGGCGTGGAGGGCATGGACCACGGGAGCGGCAGCTCCGCCTCCGCCACGTTCGCCCAGGCGGCGGGTGACAACCCGGCGCCCGGCGCGTTCAACGACGCGGACGTCACGTTCGCGCAGATGATGATCCCGCACCACGAACAGGCCCTGGAGATGGCCAAGCTCGCGGACGGCCGGGCCTCGGACGCGGAGATCAATACTCTGGCCGCGGACATCGAGAAGGCCCAGGATCCCGAGATCCAGACCATGAAGTCCTGGCTGAAGGCCTGGGGCAAGCCGGAGTCCGCCGAGGAGGGCATGCCCGGCATGGACCACGGGTCCGGCGGCATGGACCACTCCCAGATGTCCGGAATGATGTCCGATGAGGACATGAAGAAGCTCGAGGCCGCCAAGGGCACCGAGTTCGACCGGATGTTCGCGGAGATGATGATCGAGCACCACAAGGGCGCGATCACCATGGCGGAGGACGAGCAGAAGAACGGCCATAACGCCAGGGCCAAGAAGCTCGCCGCCGATGTCGTGAAGAACCAGTCCGCCGAGGTCGAGAAGTTCGAGAAGATCCTCGACCGGCTCTGATCCGCATCACCCACTGACCGCCCAGGGCTCCGGGGCACGCACCCGAGGAGCCCGAGCGGTCACCTCCCCATGCTGGCATGACCGTGATCGGCGGTCGCCGCTCCAGTGCACCCGTACGCCCCCGAGGAATCATGAACAAGCGACCTTCCGCCGTGGCAGCCACTGCCCTGGCTCTCGCCCTCACCCTGGACGCATGCTCCGACAGCGGAGACAGCGCAGACTCGACCGGCTCGTCCGCCGCTTCCGTGACAGCCGTGAGTCACATCCACGGTATCGGTCTGGACCCCGCCGACCAGCACCTCTACGTCGCCACCCATGAAGGCATCTACACCCCCGACATCAAGGGAGATCCCGAGCTGGTGGGCGACAGCAAGGACGACTTCATGGGCTTCACCGTGGCCGGCGACAAAACGTTCTACGCCAGCGGCCACCCGACCTCTGGCGGCAACAAGGGGCTGATCAAGAGCACCGACGCGGGCAAGACCTGGAAGTCCCTGTCCTTGTCCGGCGAGTCCGATTTCCACGCCCTGGACTTCGCCCACGGCACCGTCTACGGCTACGACGCCACCAACGGCCTGGTGCGCACGACCAAGGACGGCGTCTCCTGGAAGGATGGGGCGCGGCTCGAAGCCCTGGACATAGCAGTCAGCCCCACGGACCCCGGCGTCGTCCTGGTCACCACCGCCGGGGGAGTCGCCCGAAGCAGCGACGGCGGGAAGACTTTCACCCAAGGGCAGGAGCCGGTGATGGCTTTGCTGTCCTGGACCGCGAAGAACGCCCTCTATGGCATCGACACCTCCGGCGGCCTGAACCTCAGCACCGATGGCGGCACCACGTGGAAGAAGGTCTCCACCGTGCCGGGCGGCCAGCCGCAGGCGCTCACCGCTGTCTCCGTCGAGCATGTCCTTGCCGCCACTCAGACCGGGGTGTTCGAGTCGAAGGACGGCGGCAAGACGTTCAAGAAGCGCCTGGCCGTCGCGTCGAGCGGCGGCCACTGATCCGCAATGGTCTGGCCTGAGTAGTTGAGGCGCAGGCAATCCCGGCGAGATTGATCTTGCGATGAATGAACCCCGGCGAAGATGCTCGCCGGGGTCTGATCGCTCGCGGCAGTCGCGAGATGGGGTATGTCAGCCCAGGGAGGTGATCAAGTCGTTGCACGCCTGTTCGCAGCGGCGGCAGGCTTCGGCGCACACGCGGCAGTGGTCGTGCTGGCCAGCGTGGCGTTCGCACTCGTCACCGCACGCCTTGCAGACGGTGGCGCACGCCTGGAGGATCGCGCGGGTGATGTTGGCGTCGTAGCCAGTGTGGCGGGAGAGCACGGCGGCGGTGGCGTTGCAGATGTCGGCGCAGTCCATGTCGGTACGGATGCATTTGGTCAGCTGCCCCACCATCTCTTCCGACATGCAAGCGTCCGCGCACGCGGTACACGCCTGCGCGCAGGCGATGCATTCCTCGATGCAGCGAGCGAGCTTCTCGCGGTCCACGTCGCCCAGGTCGGCGGGGTAGGTGTCGAGCATGTCCTTGACCGCAGTGGTCATGGATACCTTCAGGGATTCGCTTCGCGTCTCATGCGGCGATTGCCGCCTTGTACGCGTAACACCAGGGAGGGTGCGGGAAACCGTCTGCGCGGCCCGCGGCCGCCGGTTGGCCCGGAGCGGGCAAGCGGATGGCGGTACAGCGGGTTCGTTCGATCTCGTTGTGGCGCACTCACTTCGCCGGCGCTTCGAGTTGGCGGGGTACGGAACCTGCCGCAGTTCCTTGATGTCCGGATGTAGTTGTAGAGGGTGTCTGGGAAGACGCCCAGCAGCTTGGTGATCGAGGCGATCGAGCTGCCAGGGGCGGGCAGGAGGTCGCGGGCTGCGCGGAGGACTCTTTGGTTGCGACGGCGGGTCGCCCGCCGATCCGGCCGCGGGCGGCGGCCAGGCCCTCGTTGGTGCCGATGCCGCTGAGTTCGCGGATGAACTCCACCGGGGTGCGGCGTAACGCCGGAGGGGCGGCGACGGACGTTCAGGCAGCCATCATGACGAGCATGGCGCACATTGTGCCGCCCATGCCGATGTGGGCCGTCAGGGCCGCGCCCGGTGACGTGCCCGGCGGGCGACGGCGGCTCCGGTTGGCCGCTGCCGCGTGTGCCCGGTGCTGGTCGCCCCCCAGCCGGGCCTTGTCCCAGGCGGAGATGGCCAGGGACGCGGCGAACACCACGATGGCGTCGGGCAGGGCGAGAAGCCGCCGCGTCCAGCGGCCCCTGCCCGCGCTGCGGCCCGCACCCGCCCGCCGGTCGGTGCCGCGGAGCCGCGCCCACACGGACGCGACGATCGAGAGCAGGAAGTACACGGCGAGTGCCATCAGGACGACACGCCACACAGAAGTGGAGTCTCCCGCCGCGGCGCTCTGGGTGGCGCCGGTTGTCATGTCGTAGGCGGTCATTCCCGAGGGGTGGTCCATGCCCTCCATCCCGGCCATGCCCGCCGTCTCCGCGGCGTCGGTCGTCCCGGCGGATCCGTGCCCGTGTCCGTGATCCATGCCGGCCATCGAGTGGCCGCCCAGAGCGAGGATCGGCTCGGAGTCGGTGCCCGGCATGGCCAGCGTCATGATCACCATGGCGGCACTGCCGATGACGTGATGCGCCCAGCGGCGGCCGCGTCGCCAGCCCTGCAGCCGAGCGTGGCGTACGGACAGGGCCACGCCGCCGAGGCCGACGACCGTGAACGCCGCTACCCACCACAGGCTGTGGTCCCCGAAACTGGCCGCCGTCGCGGGCAGGAACATCGCGGCCATGCCGCCGGCCATGACGAGGTCGCCTCCGGCCGCGAACCGGGCCTCTCTGCTGTCGGCTGCGGCCAGTCGGGCCGTGCTCACCACGGCCACGAGTGCGGCGACCGCCGCCAGCGTCCAGTTCAGGGCCGGACTTCCCATCGCTGCCCTCCGCATCGACCGGCCGTCGCCGGCGCCGTATTCCGCGGGCGCGTCGACTTCCGTCGTCCTCTGGCTGTTGTCTACGGATGTCCTTAGTACGTAGTGGTGCCAAGAGGCGTTCAGCAGAAGGGAGTTTCTTCCCTGGGTGCGTCACTGCTGTGGAGAACGCACGCCGGCCAGGGTGACCGTAACCAGGCGCCGCACGGCGGCCTCGGACGGCAGGGCTCGTGCGGCCGCCAGGGCGCTGAGGCAGTAGCGCGTGAGTTCGGCGGGCGGGATGTCGTCCCTGACGTCGCCGGCCTGTGCTGCCTCGGTCAGCAGGTCCTGAACCATGTGGTGAAGGTGCCGGTGCGCGTGGGCCAAGTGGCTACCGCTGTGGTCCCGGTGCAGGAACGCGCCCAGATCCGTGTCGTGGCGGCCATGGGATTCATGGGTGATGAGGGCGTAGGTCTCCAGCACCGCATCGAGGCGCGCACGTGCCCCGTAGGTCCTGTCCCGGACTTCCGCCAGTCGGGCGAGGTGACCGGCGATCTCGCGCGCGTGCCAGGCGTGCAGGATCGCTTCGACGTCCGGGAAGTACTTGTACAGCGTGGCTCGCCCGATACCGACCTTCTCCGCGATCTGAGACATGGTCACCGACAGTGGGCCGTTCTCGGCCGCCAGGGCGGCGGTGCTGTCCAGGATGGCGTCGCGCACTTCGCGGCGGTGCGCCTCGATCGTCTCGTTCCACAGCTTCGGCACGCAGAAAGCGTACGTGACGCCGATGAAGAGACGCTATGGATTGACAGTGACGAAGTGTATCGATAAATCTGGGGTCGTTCGAAGGGCAAGCCGCCCAGGCGTAGGTGAGGCAAGGAGAGCTCTCATGGTGGATCCGCCCCAGGAGCCGGACACTTGCGACAAGACCGGTGAGATTCCCGCCCGAACCCCGGCTGCGGGGATGCCGCGCTGGGTCAAGGCGTCCGGGCTCATCGCGCTGATCGTGGTCCTTCTCTTCGTGGTCATGCTGCTGGTCAAGGGACCGGGTGACCACGGTCCGGGCCGTCACTTCGGGGGACAGGCGCCGCTCGTCGGTGTCACGGAAACCGTCGGACCGGATACAGGGGACATCGGATGACCATGCCGCCCCGCCTGCGCAAGCTGGCCCTCATGGCGCACGTCACGTCCTCGGTCGGCTGGCTCGGCGCGGTCGTCGCCTTTCTCGCCCTGGCGGTGATCGGCATGACCAGCCAGGATCCCGCGACAGTACGCGGCGCCTACCTCGTGATGGAGCCGGCCGCCTGGTACGTTCTCGTCCCCCTGGCCTCTGCCTCGCTGCTCACCGGCGTCGTCCAGTCCCTGGGTACGCCCTGGGGCCTCTTGCGGCACTACTGGGTGCTGTTCAAGCTCCTGATCAACGTGGTCGCCACCGGGGTGCTGCTGATCTACATGGGGACGTTCAGGTCCATGGCGCACATGGCCGCCGATCCGGAGGCCGAGCTGTCGTCGGTGCGCAACTTCTCTCCTGTGCTGCACTCCGTGCTCGCGCTGGTCGTGCTGGTGCTGGCCATGATCCTTGCGGTGTACAAGCCGCGGGGCGTCACCCCGTATGGGCAGCGAAAGCAGCAGGCGCAGCGCGGGAGCCGCAGCGCGCCGGGTGTGGTGTCCGTGCCTCAGATGTGAGGGCACCAGGGCGCCACCGCTGACGGGCTCCCCCGCTGCGCCGGGAGCGACGCTTACCCCTGGGAGCGCCAGGACCGTGAGTCTTCTCAGGCGTTCGAGGCGTTCGCCGTGTACCGCGACCTTGGCGCGGCGCGGAGTGTCACGAAGGTCGCACACGAGTTGGGCAAGTCACGGACGCTGCTGGGCCGGTGGTCGAAGGTAGTACGCCTGGGTGATGCGCGCGGCGGCGTACGACGGTGACCAGGATCGCTTGTTCCTGGCCGAGCAGCGACAGGCTCGGCGAGATATCGCGCGTCGGCACGCGAAGTTGGCGCAGGCGTTTCTCGGTAAGGCCGTCGCACGACTCCAGGGGCTTGATCCGCGGGAGTTGAGCCTGAGCGAGCTGCTGCGGCAATTCCAGGCGCCGCGGAGATCGAGCGTCGAGCTGCTGGCGTGGAGTCAGTGGGCGCCGATACGTCGAGCGAATCAGAGGAAGCAAACGTCGCGGCGTTGAGCGATGAGGACCGTCGGAGCCGGATGGAGCTGCTGCGCCGGAAACTGGAGCGCAGGTTGGCGGAGGACGCCCGGTGAGCGAAGGCTGGGCGAAGCGCCCTGCGATCGAGGGCCTTCCCGATCCGGGCGTGATGAGCCTCGCAGAGCTCCAGGCCGAGGTGCAGGCACTGATTCGTGCGACGAGGCGTCGGCGCGCCGGTGGGCGTGCGACGTGCCGGACTGTGACGGGCTGCCGCCTTGAGGGATGGCTGCATCCACGCGCGCGTCGCAGCGGCAGCTGGCGGCTGTGGACGGTGTGAATGCTGCTCACCGGCCGCGGCTGAGGCAAGTCCCGGACGGCGGCCGAGACGGTGCGGCAGTGGGCGCAGACGCCGGGGCTGCAGATCGCGGTGGTCGCGAAGAACGCCACGCTGGTGCGCGACATGTGCTTCGACTCCCGGAAGTCCGGTCTGCTGTCGGTCATCCCGCCGGAGGAGGTGGTGAAGTACAACTCGTCGCTGGGTGAGACGATGCTCCGGTTGGAGAACGCCACGCTGAGCCGTGGGTTCGGTGTGGAGACGCCGGACAACCTGCGTGGCTTCGACCGGTCACTGTCAGCAAGAACGTGACAATCAAGCCGTCGCCGATCTGACCGACCGACCACGCGGCCACGCTCACCCGAGTCGATTGGTGCAGCCCAGCCGCTCCCCGGGCGGAGCATCCTCTGGTGCCCGACCCGGTAAACGGAAAACGGCGGGATCCGCCGGGCGCGTCCCCAGCAGATCCCGCCGCATGTTTACTACAGCTCAGGCGGCCAGTGTGGAGACCCGGCCACGGGCCGGTTTCGGTTCGAGGACACGTTCGGCCAGGTAGCCGAAGAGGAGGGCGAACGCCGACCACATCACCGCCTGGACGCCGATGGAGGCCAGGCGGAACTCCCACAGCTCGGTGGCCGGGAAGCCCTTCGGGATGTTCTCGCCAGATGGCAGGAACACCATCGCGAACGCCACCGCCGCCACGAAGGCCGCCCCGGCGGCGATCGAGGCGTTCCAGTTGCCCCATGCCGGGGCCATCCTGCGGCCCAGCCGGATGGCGGCGATTCCCAGCAGCACGCTCAGCGCGATCATCAGGACGAAAAGGATGGTGCGCTTGTCGAGCGTGTCGGGGTTGCCAACGGCGGGCGGGTTCGCCGGGTACTTCAGGATCGGCACGAGGTAGACGGTGAGGAACCCGGCGAGCGCCGTCAGCGCCGCCGTCGCCCTGGCCCCGAACCGGCCGATCCGGCCCAGCGCGAAGCAGAAAGCCAACGCCGCGATGCCGCCGATGGCCACCCCGAAGATGAGCACGCCCGTGGCGAGACCGGCCGTCGACTGCAGGGAACGGCTGACCAGTTCCTCCCCGTGCTCATGGGAGTTGGCCTCCTCGAAGGCGATGGCCGCGTCCACCGGCCCTTCCCCGACGAGGTAGGCGAAGACGAAGGCGAGGACGCCGGCGCCGAGGCCGGCAAGCATGCCCCGCATCAACAGGGTGCGTACGACTGTGGAGTTCATGGCAGTTCGTCCTGCCTCAGTGGCAGGGGAAGCCGAGGAGGTGGCGAGCGTCGTGCACCCACTCGTGCACGCCCTCACCGGAGACCAGCGCGGTGGCGCCCTGTTCGGCGCCGACGAAGTACAGCAGGACAAGCATCAGGACGCCGAAGAAGACGGCCCAGGGGGCGAGCGCCCGCAACGGCAGCGGCGTGACGGTCTGGGTGGCGGGGGTGGGGGCGGCAGTGGACTGCGCCATGGCGAGACCTCCTCGGGAACAACGCGTCCCGCATCGTGTGGAGCACTCGACGACGGCGTTGGGTCTGACTCACCACCACCTCGTGGGGGAGGGGCGGCACACAGTGGCGCGACCGTGCCGGACTTGCACCGGACTTCCGTGGCGCCGTCGTCCTTGTCGCCCCAGAGCTTGAAGTGCTCTCCTCCCTTCGGCAGGCCTCAGGAAGGAGATTCCCGCCTACCTTGCGGCGGCGGGCTTGACGCCGCGTGGGCGCCTGACGACTGCCCTTCCGGCAGCCGGGACGAGCGCGAGGCCCATCCGGTACAGGTGCAGGATGTTCCGGGCGGCGTTGTGGTCGGCGTTGCCCGACCAGCCGCAGTCCGGGTTCTTGCACACGAACACGGCCTGGCTCTCCCGGCTGCCCGGCGTGGTGAAGCCGCAGGCTGAGCAGCGCTGGGAGGTGCCGGGGGCGGGAACCTTGTGCAGGGTGCCGCCGTAGCGGGCGGTCTTGTACGTCAGCATCGTCACGGTGCGGCCCCATGCCTCCTGGCTGATGGAGCGGTTCAGACCGGCCTTCTGCTTGACGTTCTTCCCTGGTTCCTCGATGGTGCCCCGGGCGCTTTTGGTCATGTTCGGGATGTCCAGGTGTTCCACCACGAGCACGCTGTAGGTGCGGGCGAGGTAGGTGGTGGTCTGGTGCTGCCAGTCGGTTGCCCGTCGCTTGGCTTTCGCTCGGAGCTTGCCGATCTGGTCGTATACCGCCCTCAGCCGGTTCGATGACCGCTGGCCGGGCTTGCGGTGCTGCTTGAGACGGGCGGCCTGCCTCTCCAGGCGGAGCAGCTTGGCCTTCTCGTCGGCGCCCAGCCACCTGTCCCGGTCGGAGGTTCCGTCCGGGAGGCGGGCCGCTCGCCCGTGGTCCTGGTGGTTGTCGTCTGAGAGGGCGAGGGGGATGTTCACCCCGGCGTCGATGCCGGCTTCCGGTCCCTGGTGGGGCTCGGGCTTGGCTTCCAGGGTGGTGATGCGGAAGGCGATGTGCCAGCCCAAAGCGTCCTTGACCAGCCGGGCGCCGGTGATCCGGTTGTCGGCGTTCGCCTTCTTGCCCACCGGCAGGTCACGGGTCCAGCGGAAACGGACGCGGCCGACCTTGGGGATGTTGACCATGCCCCAGCGGCGGTGTACCCGCGTGATCTGCAAGTCCCGGCCCTGCGGGATGTCCACGGACATGACCGACCGGAAGCGGGCCTTGAAGTTCGGCTCTTCGGCCCGGCCCTCCCAGCAGTTCTTCCACGCCTGGACGTACGTCTTGAGTACCGCCTGCGCGGCCTGCGCAGGGAGCACGGCGAGGAAGTCGATCTCCTTGCGGGCCTGCCGTATCGCCGCGTCGGCGGCGGCCAGCGTCCGCTTGGCTTTCGGCTGCATCGTCCACCAGGCGTGCAGACAGTTCCACATGGTGCGGGCCGCGTGCGCCTGGTCGTCGATGAGCCGTATCTCGGCAGGACTCAGCGCCAGCCGGGCGCGATGCCCGAACTGCCGCTTCTCCAGGCCGAGTTCCAAGGCCATGCGATCACTCTATCATTTGGCTTATGTCACCACGGTGGAACCCGAATCCCGATGTACGCACCGGTCGTCATGTCGTCTGCAACCTGCATGTTCATTTGGTTTTCGTCACGAAGTACCGGCGCGGAGTCTTCACCGACGCCATGCTCAGCCGCTGCGAGGAGATCATGCGGGACGTGTGCGCGGACTTCGAGGCCGAGCTGAAGCAGTTCAACGGCGAAGACGACCACGTGCACCTGCTGGTGCACTACCCACCGAAGGTCCAGCTCTCCAAGCTGGTCAACTCCCTCAAGGGCGTCTCCGCCCGCCTGCTCAGGAAGGAGTACAGCGCGCACGTGCGCCGCTACCTGTGGGGCGGACACTTCTGGTCCGGCTCCTACTTCGCCGGATCGTGCGGCGGGGCGCCGCTGACCGTCGTACGCCAGTACATCGAGAACCAGCAGCGCCCCGTGGGCTGAGCGAAACAGTGCAGACCCGCGCTTACGTGCGGGTCAGAGCGGTTTTGAGATGCGCTTCACCTCCCCCGTAAACGACTCCGTTGGGAAATCCGTAAACCGGCTGTCGTGCAGGTGGTTCACGCGGCGAGCTCAAGGCGGGCAAGGTGGGAGGTCCTGGTGCTGCCGAGTGGGGTTCCAGTCAGCCACGCGTCAATGCGGATGATGTTGATGGCGTCTACGGTGAGGACGTTGCCGAGGTGGATCTTGGCCAGTCCTGTGTAGCGGGTGCGGCGGATGCCCGTGCGGCGGACGACTTGCGAGATCGTGCCCTCGACACCGGCTCGGATGTCGTACCGCTGCTTCCACTCCTTGGTCTGTTGTTCCTGGCGGCGCCGGCCCAGAATCTCTTGCTGCTCGCGGGGCAGCAGCGTCAGGCTGCGTCCGTAGCGGCCCTTGTCGGAGGCGCGTGTGCAGGCCGCCCGCAGTGGGCAGGAGCGGCAGTCAGTGGCGGCGAACTGGACCCTGGTGATCGGGGTGCCGCTGGGCTTGACCTGGTCGGACCAGCTGATGCTGACCGCGCCGCGCGGGCAGACCGCCTGGCGGCGGTCCCAGTTGATACTGAATGCCTGCTGGGAGAGGTCCGGGCCGGTGTCGTCCTGCTTGCCGTGGTGGGTATCCAGGCCGACCGGCCCGAGGAGCATAATGCCGTGCTCGTCGCGTGCGGTGAGGATGTGGGCGGCGGTGACGTAGCCGGCGTCCACCACGTGCTCGCCTGGCACCAACCGGTGTTTGTCCAGGTTCCGGTGGACGGTCTCGGTCATCTCGGCGTCGTCGACGGTGGCGTCCGTCGTCTCCACGTTCGTGATCACATGGGGTGCATCCGGCTCGCAGGTCTCGGTCAGGTGGGTTTTGTAGCCGCACCAGCCCGAGCCCCGCTTCATGCCGTAGCGTGCGTCGCAGTCGTAGGGCGAGGACAGGCGGCGTCTGGCCGGCGGGAGGTCCTTCGCCTCCCGCCAGCGCACCCCCTCACCGTCGCGGTGGTACTGCTCCACCCAGGCCCGACGCAGGACCTCAACGGCGGGGATCTGCCGAAGCCAGCCCGGGGCGGCGGGGCTGAAGACGGCCTCCAGGACGGTGAAACCGTCCCGGCCGACCTGCTCAGCCCACTTCTGACGCACGTTCTCGCCCTTGGGGAAGCGGTAAGAGTCGATCCGGGCACCGTAACGCTCGGCCCAGTCGGCCGTGACCTGGCCGGCCAGCCACTGCGGAGCTGCCGCGGCCAGGGCCTCCAGCGCCGCGCGCAGCGTCTCGCCGACGAACTCCATCCGGTTCAACACCCGTACCGATGCCAGGACATGAGTGGAGTCCGTCCGCTGCCAGCCGCCTGCCCGCAGCAGCCCGAGACCGCAGATCCGCTCCAGGACCAGGTCCAGAACCCTCTCCTCCAGGCCGTGCTCGATCAGCCGAGCACGGAAGTCGCCAAGGACCGTGAAGTCGAACCCCGGATCATCCAGTTCCAGGCCCAGCAGGAACTTCCAGTCCATCCTGGCCCGCAGCTGCTCAGCGGCCTGCCGGTCGCTGAGCCCCTCCGCATACTGCAGCACCGAAACCAACGCCAGCGCCCCGGGCGAGACCGCCGGGCGCCCCCGCACGGGAAACGCCTCGGCGAAGGACGCGTCCTCGAACAGCGGGCCAAGTGCCTCACGGACACGGATCGCCAGCGTTCCCTTCGGGAACGAGGCACGCACCACCCGCGCGGTCAGCTCCGGCACCCCGGCATCGCGCCGCGACTCCAGCGACACTCGACCCCCTTGATCGACGACAAGCCGATCCTGACAGTCCAGACCATCCGCCATCACCGGTTTACGGATTTCCCAACGGAGTCGTAAACGGGGGAGCACTGCGCAAGATCAGAGGTAGAGGCAATGGGGACTTCGGCCAACATGGCGTACGCCACCTACGATGAACCGACTTCGGCCACGTGGCGAAAGGGCCCCTGATGACCGTACGGCTCACCCTGCTGTGTGCCGCCGCCCGTATGGAGCGCGATGTGCGCTTCGCCGACGTCCCCCTCGACGAGCGGGCGCTGCGGCAAGCGCAGGTGCTCGCCGGCACCCTCCCCCCGACCGGCACCCAGTACACTGCGCCGTCGCAGCGGTGCAGGCAGACGGCCCGGGCCCTGGGCTGGGATGCGGTCACCGTGGAACCGGCGCTGCGGAACATCGACATGGGCTCCTGGCACGGCCGCACACTCGAGGAGGTCGCGGCAGGCGATGGGCCTGGTCTCGCCGTCTGGCTGTCGGACCCGCAAGCGGCACCGCACGGCGGCGAGTCCGTGGCGAAGGTCTGCCACCGGGTCGCCACCTGGCTGGATGCTCTTCCATCCGACACGGGACGAGTGCTGGCCGCGGTCGAACAGGCCGTGGCGCGTGCGGCGGTGGTCCACGCGCTGGGAGCACCGCAGCAGGCGTTCTGGCGCGTCGACGTTCCGCCCCTGTCCGCCGTCCAGCTCACCGGCCGAGATGGCCGTTGGAATCTGCGGATGGGTGCCGTTTCCACCGGCCCGCACCAGGGCGTTTCCGATGAGTCGAGTGACGGAACCCATCGGACAGACTGTAGCCGCGCATCATCACCGCCCCGCTGATATTTCTCGCCTGTCTCTTCCCTGAACTTCCGTACCAAAACGTCTCATTGCCCCCGTGATCGGGCCCGGGGGCCCCGCCCCGCCACCGAAGATCACTGGGTGCAGAATGACCCGTATGTCGATAACGAACACGCCGAAGACGACAACGATCGACGATGCTCCGCTGATCAGCCGCACCCTGGCCCGCGCCTTCGACGACGACCCGATGATGCGGTGGTTTTTCCCCGACGCCTCGCGCGAGGCAGCGCTGGTCCGCTACTTCTCCACGGTCTTCACCCGGCAGTACGTCCACTACGGCGTGTGCGAGCGTACCGAGGTGGCGGCTGCGTTCTGGGTACCGCCGGAGGCGCAAGCCAAGGCCGTTCCCGACGCGGAAACCGTCCAGGAGCTCCAGAACATTCTCGGCGACCGGGCTCCGCTGTTCAGGGATACCGTCGAGACGGCCGCCGAGCACACACCCCAGGAACCGCACTGGTACCTGGCGGTGATCGGTGCCGACCCGGCCGCCCAGGGCCAGGGACACGGGGCCGCCCTGCTGCGCTCGGGGCTGGCCAGGGCCGACGCGGCGGGTCTGCCCGCCTATCTGGAGTCCTCCAAACCGTCCAACCTCCCCTTCTACGAGCACTTCGGCTTCACCGTGCGTGAGGAGCTGCGACTGCCGGGGGACGGACCGGTGCTGTGGGCGATGTGGCGCCAGCCGCGCCGCCCGGCCGACGCCTAGAAACTGTCTGGCGAGTCCTGAAAGGTGCCGGAGGTGTAGGGCAGCAACGGGCACGGTGCCGTGGAAGACGTACGCCCGCTTGTCAAAGCGGGTGGCTACGGCCCGAAAGCCCTTGACCGCGTTGATGGTTCCCTCGACTTCGTTGCGGCGCCTGTACATCGATCTGTCGAAGCCCGTGGCTGGCCGCTCGCACTGCTCCGCCGCTGGCGGTTGGCTCGCTGGTCTCCGCCTTCGGGGATGGTGTCTTGATCCGGCGGCGTCGCAGGTGACTCCGGTTGCGGTGGGAGCTCGGAGGCGCTCCGGCTCCAGCGCGTCTTCCTGGCGGAGAAATGGCTGGTGGCAAGGCTCCACTACGGCCACGTGGATCCCCGCGAGGTAGGCGTCGGCAGGTCGCCGTGCGCGCAGAGCCGACCGCAAATGAAGCTGGGTGGGCTGGAGCGGTGCTGAGCCTTCAAGTCGCCAGCCGGAACTCTTGGGGGACGGTTCAGTCGGGGTCGCGCAGGCCGAGGCGCAGGTGCTCGATGTGGTGGACGGCCTGGTCGAGGAGTTGGGCGACGTGGTCGTCGTAGAGGCGGTAGACGATGCGGCGGCCGTCGCGTTGTCCGGTGACCAGGCCGAGGGCGCGCAGAAGCCTCAGCTGGTGGGAGACGGCGGACTGTTCCATGCTGACGGCGGCTGCGAGGGCGCCGACGGGGTGCGGGGCATGCCGCAGGGTGGTGAGGATACGCAGCCGGGAGGGTGTGGCCAGGGCCTGGAGGGTGGTGGCGACGGACGCGACCGTGGTCTCGTCGAGCGGAGCGCAGGCGGCGCGAACAACCGTGCCTGCCGTGCCTGAAGGGGGGTGGGGGAGGGCGGCCGCGAGGACGTCGCGCCACTCCCTCCTCCGTCGCCTCCAGTGGAGTCAGCGGCGTGCACGGGCCCTCGCCTCACGTGGCGGGCGGACGAATTGCAACTCCAGCGTGGTTGGAGGCTCCGCGACGCCGGGTCCGCCGTCGGCGGCCCAGCGAAGGACATCGTCGGTGCAGTCGTCGTCCATGGCGAAGCCGATCCAGGTCGCCCGGCCTCCGGCTCGGCGTCCGGCGGTGGAGGGCTGGACGACGATGACGTTGGCCTGGTCGCAGGGGCCCAGGCAGTCCGTCGTACGGACCTGGAAGCCGTGTTCGGCCGCCGCGGCGCGCAGCCGGTCCAGCTGCCAGGCATGGTCGGTGCCGGGGTGCTTGCGCGGGTTGCCGCAGCAGCAGCCCCGGCAGACGACGAGCGTGCACGGACGGTTGGCCGCGCCGACCGTCACCGTACGTGCAGGGGCGATCGGTGTCGTCCGGCGGTTCACAGTGTCGTCCGCGAGGGCAGGCCGTATGCCCGTACGCGGCCGTCGCGGTGGGCGGTGATCAGCAGGTGCGGTCCGGCCCAGGCCAGCGCGGCGACCGTGGAGTCGACGTCGTCCAGTGTGCGCACCGGACGCAGCCGGTTGGCCGGCTGTCCGACGGTGGCGTACCACAGTGCGACCGTGCCGTCGTGGCCGCCGCTGGCGAGGTGCCCGGCGGGGCCCGGCCGCCAGGCGAGCGCGGTGATCGTCTCGTGGCAGCGCAGCTGGCGTGGCGCGGTGCCGGCGGGGCCCTTGCCGGAGAAGTCCCAGACCGTCAGGTCGGGGGCGCCGTCGGCGGCGAGCCAGAAGCCCGTGTCGTCGAAGGCGAGGCGGGAGACCTTCTCCGGGTAGCCGGACATGGTCAGTTCGCTTCCGTCCCGGGTGCGCCAGATGTGGATGGAGGCGTCCTGGTTGCCGCTGCAGATCCACTTCTCGGTCGGGGCGACGGCGAGCGCGAGGTGCGAACCGATGTAGGGGTAGGTGACGACGGGCTGCGCGGTGTGCCTCTCGTGGCCGCGCACGGCCCCGTACGCGGCCACGGCCAGCCGCCGCCCCCGGCGCAGCCAGGCCAGGTCGGTGACGGTGGACGCGGCAGGTTCCGTACGCCACAACTCCTCGCCGTCCGCGTCGAGTACGACCGCCATGCGTCCGGAGGCGACCGCCACCCGCTCGTCGTTGGCCCAGGCGGCGGAGGAGGACCAGGCGCCGGATTCGCGTACGACCGTGCGGCCGTCCGAACGCCGCCACAGCGCGTACCCCATGGGGCCGGTGACCGCCAAGTGCCGGGCGGTGGGGGACAGGTGATTCTTCAGGGCGCCGCCGGGCAGGTCGAGTGCTCCCATCTCGGCGCCCATCGCGGCATCGAGGACCCGTACCGTGCCCTCGGCTCCGGCGACGGCTACCAGGTCGCCGCGCGCGCTGAGCGCGACGGGCGCGTCGTCGATGGTGATCTCCCAGGCGACGGTCAGTGCCTGGTCGGGTGCGGTGATGCTCACGCAGCGGCTCCCGCCGTGGCCAGGCAGTCGGCGAAGCCGCGCTCCAGCTCATCGCGGTCGAGGTTGCGGCCGATGAAAACCAGCCGGTTGCGGCGCGGCTCGTCGGCCCGCCACTGGGCGCCCTCCTCACCCATCAGCAGCATGTGCACACCCTGGAAGACGTGCTGCCGGCTCGAACCGGCAATGGCGAGGATGCCCTTGGAACGGAAGATGTCGACACCCTTGGTGCGCAGCAGGTTGCCCAGCCAGGCGTTGAGGCGGCGGTCGTCGACCTCGCCGTCCAGCTCAATGCCGACCGAGGTGACGGACGTGTCGTGCTGGTGCTCGGTCTCGGTGAGGAAGGACGGGTCGTCCTTCAGAACCCGGTCGAGGTCGAAGGCGCCGGCGTCGAGGATCTGCTTCAGGTCGACCTCGGCGTTGCGGGCGCGCAGGATCTGCACAGGGGCGTTGATCGCCTTCACGCGTGCCTCGACCTCGGCGATGGTCTCCTCGTCCGCGAGGTCGGTCTTGTTGAGCACGATCCGGTCGGCGAAGGCGATCTGCTCGACGGCCTCGTTCTCCACGCCTTCCGGTTTGACCTCGTCCAGGTGCTGGAGGACGTGGGCGGCGTCGACGAGGGTGATGATGGCGTCCAGGCGTAGTTGGGCGGCGATCTCGTCGTCCATGAAGAAGGTCTGCGCGACGGGGGCGGGATCGGCCAGGCCGGTGGTCTCGATGAGGATGTGGTCGAACTTCTCCCGGCGTCGCATCAGGGCGCCGAGGATGCGGATGAGATCTCCTCGGACGGTGCAGCAGATGCAGCCGTTGTTCATCTCGAAGATCTCTTCCTCGGCGTCGAGGACGAGGGCGTCGTCGATGCCGATTTCGCCGAACTCGTTCTCGATGACGGCGATGCGCATGCCTTGGTGTTCGTTGAGGATGCGGTTGAGGAGGGTTGTCTTGCCCGAGCCGAGGAAGCCGGTCAGGACGGTGACGGGCACGCGCTCGTCGATCGGTGCGTCCGTCGCGGTCGCTTCGGTTGTCGTCATCAGGGTCAGGCTCCTTCGGGTGCGGTGGTGAGCAGGACGGCCTTGAGGTCGTCCTCGGTGACGTCGTCGGTGGGTTGGTGCAGGGTCCAGCGGCGGGCCTTGCCGTTCATCGGAAGGACGGCGACGACCGTCTCCAGGGGCGGGCAGCCCGGTTCGGTGCAGGCGAGCTGGCGGATCATGACGGCGGTGTCCTCGTCAAGGGCCAGCAGGGTGCGCACGGTCTCCTTCAGCTCGCGCAGGTGCGGGCTCGGTGTGGCGGGGTTTCCTGGCCCGAATCCCAGGGGCATGGCGGCAGTTCTCCTCACTCGGTGGCGGGTTGGCAGCCGGCACAGACGCCGGTGAGTTCGACGGTGTGCTCTACCGCCGCGAAGCCGGAGTTGGAGGCGATCCGTCCGGCCCACTCCTCGACGACTTCGGAGTCCACCGGCCGGCTGCTGCCGCAGGCGCGGCAGATCAGGTAGTGGCGGTGGCTGTCGCCGGGCCGCCATCTGTAAAGCCGTTCACCGGCGCTGGCTTGGATGACGTCGACCGCGTCCGAGGCCTCCAGGTCACGCAGTCCTCGGTAGACGGTGGTCAGCCCGATCCGTGTGCCGTCGGCGGTCATGCGCGTGTACAGGTCCTGCGCGGAGATGAAGTCGTGACAGTTCGCGAGAGCTTCCAGAAGGGCCGAGCGTTGCCGGGTGGGCCGCTGTTGGGTCGTCGGGTCGCTCACACCAACGTTCACCCCCTAGTGGTGTGCCGAATCAGAGCTAGATGAAAATGAAATCCATATCCATATGAACGATAGCTCATGCACGAGTGAGTACGCGAGTAGGGCCTGACCTGGGAGAAGGAGGGGGGTGGGTTCCAGTGGGCGGGAAACTCAGACCGGCGAGGGGAGGCGTCGGCCGTCCGCGGCATGGAGGGGCCGGGTCCGGTGTAGGGCTTCGACGCCAGCCGGTGTCGAAGTGCAGTAGTCCGTCCTGCGGATCCGGGTCACCAGACCGGCGGCGTGGGGGATCAGCGCACGCGCCGCTCCTCCAGTGGTGCGGCGCGCAGTCGTCCGGTGGTGTCGCTGGGCAGGTGTGGTGTGTGGCCGACGAGTCGGGCGGAGTTGGCGACCACG
>NZ_JBQQCE010000570.1:0-5583 GCF_052245645.1 Streptomyces sp. KR55
CTGCGGCGCGTCCGGGCAGTGGCCGCCCCGGTGGCGTGGTCGGCTCCATGAACATGCCGGGCGGCTCCCGGCCCGGTGACGCCGCCCGCTCCGGCGGAGGCGGTACGAACGGTGCCGGGCTGCCCGGCGCCACCGGCGGCCCCGTGGCTCCCGGGCACGGCGGCGGTACCGGCTCCTTCGACGTGACCGAGGCGCTCGCGGCGGGCTCGCTGAGCAACGGCTCGGCCCCCGGCCCGGGCGGCTCCGGCGAACCCCGCCGCGACGACCTGCCGTACTTCGCGGAGAACGGCCAGGGCGGATACGGGCATCAGTCCACGCCCAACGGCCCCAACGGCCTGAGCGGCCCCAACGGTCGGAACGGCTCCGCCGGCCTGAGCGGTCACGGGGGGCTGGGCGGACCGGGCAGCCACGGCGGCCAGGGCAGCCCGCAGGGCCCCGCGGGCCCGACCGGCGGCCCGGTCACCGGCGACGGCCCCCTCGTCCCGCCGCCCACGGGCGGCCCCGGCGCATCCGGCAGGCCGGGCACCGTTCCCGGCGGCCCAGGCACCGCCCCGCACACCGGCCGCGGCCCCGGCGGCGGTATGAGCGACGACACTGCGATCCTCACCCCGCAGAAGCAGGTCCCCGAACCGCCCCCCGGCAGCGCCTTCGGCGTTCCCGACAACGTCTCCGGGCACACCGTCACCAGCGGCATCCCCGTCGTGCCGTCTGCCGACCGCGGCACGCCCTTCGGACCCGGCGCGCCCGCCGACGGGCCGCTGCCGCACACGCCGCCCAAGCTGCCCGAGCCGGTGCAGCAGAACGTGCCCGCCGCCGCGCCCAAGAAAAAGAAGGGCCGCAACAAGCTGGTTCTGCTCGGCGGCGGCGTGTTCTTCGTCGCCGGAGTCGCCTACGGCGCCGGTCTGCTGATGAACCACTCCGACGTGCCCAAGGGCACCACCGTGCTCGGCGTCGACATCGGCGGCGGCACCCGCGACGACGCCGTCAAGAAGCTCGACGAGGCCCTCGGCGACCGCATCGACAACCCGCTGAAGCTGTCCGTCGACGGCGACACCGTCTCGCTCAGGCCGGACCAGTCGGGGCTCCAGTTCGACGTCGACTCCACGGTCGGCGCCGCCGCGAAGAGCGACTACAACCCGGTCTCCGTGATCGGCTCGCTCTTCGGACAGGAGCGGGTCGTCGAACCGGTCATGCCGATCGACGAGGAGAAGCTGAAGGCGTCCCTGGAGGACGCGGCGGGCGGCGCCGGCACCGCGACCGACGGCACGATCAAGTTCGAGTCCGGCAAGGCCGTCGCCGTCTACGGCAAGGCCGGCAAGGGCATCGCCGTCGACCAGGCCACCGACGCCGTCGAGGAGGCGTACCGCTCCCAGGTCGAGACCGGCACGTCCACGCCGGTGCAGCTGCCGACGACCACCCGGCAGCCGACGGTCTCCAACGCCGAGGTCGACCGGATGATGAAGGAGTTCGCCGAGCCGGCGATGTCCGACCTCGCCACGGTCCAGACCGACGCGGCGCACAGCATCGACTTCGGCCCTGTGTCACTGCCCAAGATCCTCGGCTTCAAGGCAGTCGACGGCAAGCTCGTGGAGACGTACAACCTGAAGGCGCTCGAGGAGGCGTACGGCAGCACCTTCGACGGCGTGCAGATCGAGGGCGCGAGCGGGAAGCGTGACGTTCTGCCGGAGGACGTCGCCTCCGCGTTGCGCAAGGCTCTGCGCGGCAAGACGCCGGCGGAGCGCACCGGAGTCATCGACACCACCCCCAACTAGGGGCTGGCTGACGCAGAGGAGGGGGCGCCCGGCGACCGCTGGGCGCCCCCTCCGTCGTATGCCCCCGCGGCGAACCGCTAATTGAGCATCGCCCGAGCCGCCGAAGCCTCCCCCCGCACCCGCTCGGCCGCCCCCTCGTCCACCGCACCCACCACCTCCGCATACGCGTCCAACTCCCGCGCCCCTTCCAGGAAATCCCCTCGCCGCACCAGCAACTGCGCCCGCTCGTACCGCAACCGCGCAGGATGCGTCGGCAGCAACAGCGACAGCTCGACGGCCCACAACGCCACGTCCGTCCGCTCGGCCCGCGCAGCCGCCCACGCCCGGATGTTGTTCAGGATCCGCAGTACGACGTCCAACGGCGCCGCGGGCACCAGCATCGAGGAATCCAACGGCGCCCCCGTGGCCCCCACGACCAGCAGCTCCGCGGCGTTCCCGGTCAGCACCCGCCCCCCGTCGAACGGGTCGGCGAGCACCTGCTCCTCCGGCTCCCCGAACCCGACCACGAAGTGCCCCGGCAGCGCCACCCCGTACACCGGAGCCCCCGCTCGCCGCGCCACCTCCACCCACACCACCGACAGCAGAATCGGCAGCCCGCGCCGCCGCCGCAGCACGGCATGCAGCAGCGAGGACTCCAGACGCTGGTAATCGCCCGGCGTGCCGTGGAATCCGCACCGCTCCCCGAGCAGTTCATGCAGCGCCTCGGCCCAGACGCGCGGCCCACCCGGCCGGAAGGGCAGCCGCCCGGCCAGCTCGTCCAGCTCCACCTGCGCGGCGTCGATCCCGGCGTCGTCCAGCGCCCCGTCGGCCTCCGCGCCGACGAGCAGACACAGCGCGGCCAGATCGGGCCGCTCGGACCGCGCCTCCTCGGCGAACCGTCGCCGCGCCTCGGCGGACCGCTCCGGCGGTGGAGGGAAGGGGGGTTGCATGACCACCTGCCGACCTCCCGCTGTCAGTGCCCAGGCGCGCCGGACGCCTGCGGCTCCCGGTAGTGGTGGTACGCATGATGCGCAGTGAAGCCCATCCCGGTGTACAGCGCCCGTGCCCCCACATTGTCCGTCTCGACCTGGAGCCACGCCGCCGATGCGCCCTCGTCGAGCGCCTGCCGGGCCAGCGCGGCCATCACAGCGCCGGCCAGTCCCCGCCGCCGTAGCGCCGGATCGACCTCGACGGCGGCGAACCCGGCCCACCGCCCGTCGACCACACACCGCCCGATCGCCGCAGGCGCCCCCGCGCCTGCACCGGGCACGGTCGCGAACCACACCGAGGGCCCGCTCCCCAGCACCTTCAGCGCCACCTCGCTCACGCCCTTGCGCTGATACCGCGCCAACCAGGCCGCGTCCGCCTCCCGGGACAGCACGACCCCGGCCCCCTCGGCCCGGTCGGCGACCGGCGCGAGTGCCCCGGTCCACAGCTCGGCGGTCACCTCACGCACCCACCCGCGCTCCTCCAGCTCCGCGCACAGCAGCTCCTGTGTGCCCTCGGCGCCGGTGGCGGTCTGGATGTACGCGGGCAGGCCGCGGTCGCGGTACCACCGCCGTACGACGGTCAGTGCCTCGTCGAGCGGCAGGCCGGGGTCGCCGAGCGGCAGCACGGAGTTGGCCCGCCGGGTGAACCCGGCGGCGGCCCGCAGCTCCCACTCGCCGAGCCGTTCGCTCTCCACCGGCCGCCACGCCCGGGCCACAACCCGCACGAGCTCCTGGTATGACGCGGACGGGCCCCGCCGCCGGGCCGGTGCCGCGGGCACCACCTTGCCCGCGACCAGCGAGGATTCCTCGATCCGGACGCGTTCACCGTCCCGTCGTGTGATCACCAGCACCCCGTTGTTCCAGGATGTGAGAACACCCACCGTGTCGGTGAATTTCTCCTGCGTGACACCAGGGTGGCCCAACCGCCGTACGGAGACCCGTTTGCCCACGTCAGCAGCGGTGATACGGATCTCGAGGCGTCCTATCGACGAGAATTCCACAGGTCAGTCCACCCCTCCTGTTCGGATCATGCCCAATAACGGAGATACTAGAGGCGGGCATCGACGACGCCGCGCTCCCGCGCGCCAGGCGGCGGAGCCTGAGGAGGCCCGCCAGCGCCCGTATCGAGGAGGAACGACAGCGTGACCTACGTCATCGCGCAGCCTTGTGTCGACGTCAAGGACAAGGCGTGCATCGAGGAGTGCCCGGTCGACTGCATCTACGAGGGCTCCCGGTCCTTGTACATCCACCCGGACGAATGCGTCGACTGTGGTGCCTGTGAGCCGGTCTGCCCGGTCGAGGCGATCTTCTACGAGGACGACACTCCGGAAGAGTGGAAGGACTACTACAAGGCGAACGTCGAGTTCTTCGACGAACTCGGCTCGCCCGGCGGCGCCAGCAAGCTCGGCCTGATCGAGCGCGACCACCCCTTCATCGCCGCGCTTCCGCCGCAGAACCAGTAAGCGGCCCGCTGGGAGGACCCCAGCCGTCGCTTGAGGAGCGTTGCCTCGGTCCCGTACGGCCTGATCGCCCTCGCGGCGGTCACCGTCGTACGGGACCGAGGCGTTTGCCGTCCCGAACGGCTCGTACGCACGAGAAAGTGAGCCAGAACCGTGTCCGCAGTCTCCGACCGCCTGCCCACCTTCCCCTGGGACAAGCTGGCGCCCTACAAGCAGACGGCCGCCGCCCACCCGGACGGCATCGTCGACCTGTCCGTCGGCACCCCGGTCGACCCGGTCCCCGAGCTGATCCAGAAGGCGCTCGTCGCGGCGGCCGACTCCCCGGGCTACCCGACGGTCTGGGGCACGCCGGAGCTGCGTGACGCGATCACCGGCTGGCTGCGCCGCCGCCTCGGCGCCCGGGGCATCACCCACCGCCACGTCCTGCCGATCGTCGGCTCCAAGGAACTGGTCGCCTGGCTCCCCACCCAGCTGGGCCTCGGCCCCGGCGACAAGGTGGCCTACCCGCGCCTCGCCTACCCGACCTACGAGGTGGGCGCGCGCCTGGCCCGTGCGGACTACGAGGTCTACGACGAACCGACCGAGCTCGACCCGGCGAACCTGAAGCTCCTCTGGCTCAACTCACCCTCCAACCCGACGGGCAGGGTCCTGTCGAAGGAGGAACTGACCCGGATCGTCGCCTGGGCCCGCGAGCACGGCGTGCTGCTCTTCTCCGACGAGTGCTACCTCGAACTGGGCTGGGAGGCCGACCCGGTCTCCGTCCTCCACCCGGACGTCAACGGCGGCTCCTACGAGGGCATCGTCTCGGTCCACTCGCTCTCCAAGCGCTCCAACCTCGCGGGCTACCGCGCGGCTTTCCTGGCCGGCGATCCGGCCGTCCTAGGCCCCCTCCTGGAGATCCGCAAGCACGGCGGCATGATGACGTCGGCGCCCACCCAGGCGGCCGTGGTGGCCGCCCTCGGCGACGACGACCACGTCCGTGTCCAGCGCGAGCGCTACGCGGCCCGCCGCACGGCGCTGCGCGAGGCGCTGCTGAACCACGGCTTCCGCATCGAGCACAGCGAGGCGAGCCTGTACCTCTGGGCCACCCGCGACGAACCCTGCTGGACCACGGTCGCCCACCTGGCCGACCTTGGCATCCTGGTGGCCCCCGGCGACTTCTACGGCCCAGCAGGCGAAAACTTCGTACGCGTAGCCTTCACGGCGACGGACGAGCGGGTACGAGCAGCGGTAAAGCGCCTGGCCGTGTAAGCAGACCGAGCCGCTGTGGGCAGTCGTCGTTCCGCCGGTACCGCTGTGGGCAATCGTTCCGCCGGTACCGCTGTGGGCGGTCGTTCCGCAGGGCGATGGGAGTCCCCCAGCTCGAGCGAAGTCGAGAGTGGG
>NZ_JBQQCE010000571.1:0-5568 GCF_052245645.1 Streptomyces sp. KR55
CCCCCCTATCGGCCCGAAGGGCCTCGTCCTCGAACTCCCCCAGAGGGGGTACCCCCAGACGGGCTGAGAGTTGCCGTTGCCGGTGGAGCGGCCTTCACGTTTTCCTATGCCGAGCACAGTGAGTTGCTCGCTGCTGCGGGGGCCGACGTCGTGGCCTTTGATCCGCTTCGTGATGAGCAACTGCCCGAAGGAACGTGCGGGTTGGTCATCGGGGGCGGGTTTCCCGAGGTGTATGCCGCCGAGTTGTCCGCGAACGAGCCGCTTCGTAAAGCCATTGGGGAGCTTGCGCTCGCGGGCGCGCCTGTTGCCGCCGAGTGTGCCGGGCTGCTGTATCTGTGCCGGGAGTTGGAGGGGCTGCCCATGTGCGGCGTGCTCGATGCGGATGCGCGGATGTCGGAGCGGCTCACCCTCGGCTACCGGGACGCCGTCGCCGTGAGCGACAGCGTGCTCGCCGGGGCCGGGACGCGGATGCGTGGGCACGAGTTTCATCGGACCGTGGTCGAGCCCGGGTCCGGTACCGCCCCTGCCTGGGGCATACGGGCGCCCGAGCGGCGCGTCGAAGGCTTCGTACAGCGCGGTGTGCACGCGAGTTATCTGCACACGCACTGGGCGTCCGCGCCCGGTGCGGCCCGTCGGTTCGTGGAGAGGTGCCGGACGTCATGAGCAGCAGGCTGATCGGAGTCGGGGTCGGTCCCGGCGACCCGGAGCTGGTGACCGTCAAGGGCGTCAACGCGCTGCGCGCCGCCGACGTGGTCGTCGTCCCGGTCATGGCTGCATTTGATGGAAAAGATGGCGGTGAGCGCGGGCGCGCCGAGGCGACCGTGCTGCACTACGTGCCCGAGGAGAAGGTGCTGCGGGTGGTGTTCGCGCTGAACGAGCGGAGCGACCGGGCGCGGCGCGAGGCCGCCTGGGACGCGGCGGGTGAGCGGGTCGCCGGGTTGCTCACCCGGCATGCCGCCGTGGCCTTCGCGACGATCGGGGACCCGAACGTGTACTCCACGTTCACCTATCTTGCGCAGACCATCGCCGAGCTGGTCCCGGGGACCGTCGTCGAGACCGTGCCCGGCATCACCGCCATGCAGGACCTCGCGGCGCGGTCGGGTGCCGTGCTGACGGAGGGGACCGAGCCGCTGACGCTGGTGCCGGTGACCGCCGGGGCCGCCGTGCTCAAGGAGGCCCTGAACGGGCCCGGGACCGTCGTCGCCTATAAGTTCGGGCGGCAGGCGGCCGAGGTCGCGGAGGCGTTGCGGGAGAGCGGACGGCTCGACGGGGCCGTGTGGGGGTCGGCGCTGGGGCTGCCGGAGGAGTCCGTCCGGCCGGCCGGCGAGCTGGACGGGACTGCGCTGCCGTATCTCTCGACGCTCATCGCGCCCGCGCGGCGCGACGGCGGGCGGGGCGGCAAGTTGTGAACCTCGAGGGCTCACTCCGCGATGCCCACCACCAGCCAGATGAACGCCGCCCCCGCGACCGTGCACAGCAGCGTGGAGCGGGCGGGGTGTTCGTGGTGGGCCTCGGGCAGGATCTCGGCCGCGGCGAGGTAGAGCAGTGCGCCGCCGAAGAAGCCGAGGTAGGCGCCGAGCAGCGGCTCCGGGATGGCGAAGAGCAGGGTCGAGGCCGCGCCGGCGACCGGTGCGGCCGCGGCGGCGAACAGCATCGTCAGCGCCCTGCGGCGGGCGTTTCCGTACAGGCGGGTGAGCGTGTACGTGTTGAAGCCGTCCGCGAAGTCATGGGCGATCACCGCGAGCGCCACGGCCACGCCCATGCCGCCACCGACCTGGAAGGCGGCGCCGATCGCCACGCCGTCCATCGCGCTGTGCCCGATCAGCGCGGCCGCCGCCGTCAGGCCCACCTCCGGGGTGCGGTCGGCACGGCGGGCGGCGAGCAGGCGTTGCACCAGATGGGCCAGCAGGAAGCCGGCCACGAAGAGGAGCAGCGCGGCCGGTACCCCGTAGAGCTCGGTGTCCGCCGCCGCCAGTGCCTCCGGCAGCACGTCCAGGCCGACGACGCCCAGCATCAGGCCGCCGGCCAGGCCCAGCACCAGGTGCCGGCGGTCGGTGACGCGCAGGGCCGTCCAGCCGCCCGCCAGCGTCATCAGGAACGCGCCGAGCGCGACGAAGACAGCCATGCGCCCTTGCTATCGGATCGACGGGCGTGTGCGCACTCCCCTCGCTCGAGGGGACCCCGATGGCGTCACCAGCCGCAGTACTCGTAGGACTTGTAGGAGAGGACCGATTTCCCATGGCCGATGCCCCCACCGGCAAGGTGACCTTCGTCGGTGCCGGCCCCGGCGCCGCCGATCTGCTGACGTTCCGTGCCGCGCGCGCCATCGCCGAGGCCGATGTCGTGATCTGGGCGGCGAGCCTGGTGCAGGCGGAGGTCCTCGAGCACGCCCGGGAGGGCGCGGAGATCCTCGACTCGGCGACGATGTCGCTGGAGGACGTGGTCGCCGTGTACGAGCGCGCGCACGCCGAGGGCCTGAAGGTGGCCCGCATCCACTCCGGCGACCCGGCGCTGTGGGGCGGCACGCAGGAGCAGCTCGACCGGTGCGCCGAGGTCGGTATCGCGACCGAGGTCGTGCCTGGTGTGTCGTCGTTCTCGGCGGTGGCCGCGCTCGCACAGCGGGAGCTGACCATCCCGGAGGTGGCGCAGTCGGTCGTCCTCACCCGGCTCGGCGGCGGCAAGACGCCGATGCCGCCCGGGGAGGAGGTACGCGAGTTCGCCAAGCACGGCACGACCATGGCGGTCTTCCTGTCGGCGGCCCGCAGCGGGCAGCTGGTGCGGGAGCTGCTGGAGGGCGGCTATCCGACGACCACCCCGGTCGTCGTCGCCTACCAGGCGACGTGGCCGGAGGAGCTGATCGTGAAATGCACGATCGGCACGCTGGAGGAGACGGTCAAGGAGCACAAGCTCTGGAAGCACACCCTCTTCCTGGTCGGTCCGGCCCTCGACGCGCACGGCACCCGCTCGCACCTGTACCACCCCGGTCACTTCCACGGCTACCGCAAGGCCGACCCGCAGGCCCGTCGGGCGCTGCGCGAGCGGGGTGCGAGCACGTGATCACCGTCGTCGGTACGGGGACGGGGGCCGCGCTGCCGGACGGCGTGGCCGCCGGGGCGGAGCTCGTCGTGGGCGGGCGGCGGCATCTGGACAGCGTGCGGCTGCCGGAGGGCGCCGAGCGGATCGTGCTCGGGCCGCTGGCGCCCGCGCTGGACACCATCGAGGAGTACGTCGCCAAGGACCGGCCGGTGGTCGTGCTGGCCTCCGGGGATCCGGGGTTCTTCGGGATCGTACGGGCGCTTGCGGAGCGGTTCGGGGCCGGGCGGCTGGACGTGCGGCCCGGCGTCTCGTCCGTCGCCGCCGCCTTCGCACGGATCGGGCTGCCCTGGGACGACGCCGTGGTGGTCAGCGCGCACGGGCGGGAACTTCGGACGGCGGTGAACGTGTGCCGGGCCCGGCCGAAGGTCGCCGTGCTGACGGGACCTGGCGCCGGTCCGGCCGAGTTGGGGGCCGCGCTGCTGCACCGTGAGCGCGTCCTGGTCGTCGCGTCCGCGCTGGGCGATCCGGAGCGGGAGCGTGTGGAGCGGGTGACGCCCGCCGAGGCCGCGGCCCGCGACTGGGGTACGGCCGTGAGTGTCGTGCTGTGCCTGGACGAGACGCGTGCGCTTGGCGCTGTACGGACGGTCGCCGGGCCTCCTGCCGCGCCCCCCGGATGGGCGCTGGACGAGGCCGGGTTCGCCCACCGTGACTCGATGATCACCAAGTTCGAGGTGCGGGCGCTGGCCCTGGCCCGGCTCGGGCCGCGCCTGGGCGACCTGGTGTGGGACGTCGGTGCCGGCTCCGGCTCGGTGGCCGTCGAATGCGCCCGGCTCGGCGCCGCCGTCGTCGCGGTCGAGAAGACGGCCGACGGAGTGGAGCGCATCCGCGCCAACGCCGGGGCGCACGGCGTCGACGTCCACGTCGTGCACGGGACGGCGCCGGACGTCCTGGCCGGCCTCGACGATCCCGACGCGGTGTTCGTGGGCGGCGGAGGGCGCGAGTTGCCGGCCATCGTGACGGCGTGTGCGCGGCGGGCCCGGCGGGCGGTGGTCGTCGCCATGGCCGCGCTCGACCGGGTGCCGGCGGCCCGCGAGGCGCTCACCGGTGCCGGCTTCGACTGCGACGGCGTGCTGCTGCAGTCGTCACGGCTGGCGCCGCTGCCGGGGGACGTGACCCGGCTCGCGGCGACCAATCCCGTTTTTCTGCTGTGGGGCACAAGGCCTCAAGCCTGTCGTGAAGGAGATGCCCAGTGATCGGCCTCATTTCCGCCACCGCGGCGGGGGCGGCGGCGCGGGACCGGCTGGCCGCGGCGTGGCCGGACCGGACGCGGGTGTACGAGGGTCCCGTGGGGGACGCCGTGCGGGCCGCGTTCGCGGAGTGCGAGCAGCTGGTGTGTTTTCTGGCGACGGGGGCGGTGGTACGGCTGGTCGCGCCGCTGCTCTCGGACAAGAACGCCGATCCCGGTGTGGTGTGCGTCGACGAGGGCGGGCGGTTCGCTGTTTCGCTGGTGGGCGGGCACGGGGGTGGCGCCAATGAACTCGCCCGTGAAGTTGGTGGGTTGCTGGGCGCCGAGCCCGTGGTGACGACGGCCACCGACGCTACGGGGCTGGCAGGTCTTGACACCCTGGGCCTGCCCGTGGAGGGCGATGTGGCCGCGGTGTCGCGGGCGTTGCTGGACGGTGAGCCGGTCGCTCTGCGCGCGGAGTCGGCATGGCCCCTGCCTGCGCTGCCGGTCGCGGCGGAGGGGGCATACACCATCCGTGTGACGGACCGGGCGACCGACCCGGCAGAGCATGAGGTGCTGCTCCGCCCGCCGTCCCTCGTCGTCGGCGTCGGCGCCTCCAGGAACGCCCCCGTCGACGAGGTCCTCGGGCTCATCGAGGGCAGCCTGCGGGAGGCGGGACTGTCCCCTCGGAGCGTCGCCGAACTCGCCACCGTCGACGCGAAGGCCGGTGAACCCGGAATCGTCGAGGCGGCCGAGCGGCTCGGCGTGCCTCTGGTGACGTACTCCGCCGAGGAGCTGGCGCAGGTCGACGTGCCCAACCCTTCCGACGCGCCCCTCGCCGCCGTCGGGACGCCGTCCGTCGCGGAGGCGTCGGCGCTGGTGCGCGGCGGTGAACTCCTCGTCCCCAAGCGGAAGTCGGCCATGGCCACCTGTGCCGTCGTACGGCGGCCGGGGCGCGGGCGGCTCGCGGTGGTCGGGCTCGGGCCCGGTGCCCGCGATCTGCTCACCCCGCGTGCCGGGGCGGAACTGCGGCGTGCCGCCGTGCTCGTCGGGCTCGACCAGTACGTCGACCAGATCCGCGACCTGCTGCGGCCCGGCACCCGGATCCTGGAGTCGGGGCTCGGGGCCGAGGAGGAGCGGGCGCGCACGGCGGTCGAGGAGGCCCGGAAGGGACACGCGGTCGCGCTGATCGGCAGCGGCGACGCGGGCGTCTACGCCATGGCGTCACCGGCGCCGGCGGAGGCGGGCGACGACATCGACGTCGTGGGCGTGCCCGGGGTGACCGCCGCGCTCGCGGCCGAGGCGAT
>NZ_JBQQCE010000572.1:0-5540 GCF_052245645.1 Streptomyces sp. KR55
CGTCGCTCCACTGCGGCTCCCACCGCTTCGACTCGTGCCAGTGCAGGCGGAGCTCGTCGGTGCTCTCCCAGAAGCCGGTGGCGAGCCCCGCCGCGTAGGCGGCGCCGAGCGCGGTGGTCTCGGCGACGACCGGGCGGCTGACCGGTACGCCGAGGATGTCGGCCTGGATCTGCATGCACAGGTCGTTGGCGGTGACGCCGCCGTCGACCCGCAGCACGTCGAGTGTTACCCCGGAGTCCTGCTCCATCGCCTCGGCCACGTCGCGGCTCTGGTAGCAGATGGCCTCCAGGGTCGCCCTGGCGAGGTGTGCGTTCGTGTGGAACCTGGCGAGACCGACGATCGCCCCCCGGGCGTCGGAGCGCCAGTAGGGCGCGAACAGGCCGGAGAAGGCCGGTACGAAGTAGATGCCGCCGCTGTCCTCCACCTGCCGGGCCAGTGTCTCGACCTCGGCGGAGGAGGAGATGATCCGCATCTGGTCGCGGAGCCACTGCACGGCGGACCCGGTGACCGCCATGGATCCCTCCAGCGCGTACACCGCCGGAGCGTCCCCGAACTGGTACGCCAGCGTGGTCAGCAGACCCTTGCTGGACCGGACGATCTCCGTGCCCGTGTTGAGGACCAGGAAGTTGCCGGTGCCGTAGGTGTTCTTCGCCTCGCCCGGGCGGAAGCAGACCTGGCCGACGGTGGCCGCCTGCTGGTCCCCGAGGACGCCGGTGATGGGTACGGCGGTGCGCAGCGGACGGGTGGTGCGGGTGGTCCCGAACGCCTCCGGGTGCGAGGACGGGTTGATGGCCGGGAGCATGGCGCGCGGGATGCGGAAGATGTCGAGCAGTTCGTCGTCCCAGTCGAGGGTCTCCAGGTTCATCAGCATGGTGCGGCTGGCGTTGGTGACGTCCGTGGCGTGGATGCCGCCGTTCGGACCGCCGGTGAGGTTCCACAGCACCCAGGCGTCCGTGTTCCCGAAGACGGCCCGGCCGTCCTCGGCGGCCTCCCGGACCCCGTCGACGTTCTCCAGGATCCATTTGATCTTTCCGCCCGAGAAGTACGTCGCCGGCGGCAGCCCCGTCTTGCGCCGGATGAGGTCGCCGTGCTCCCGCTCCAGCGCCGCGGCGATCGAGTCGGTGCGGGTGTCCTGCCAGACGATGGCGTTGTAGTACGGCTGACCGGTGCTGGGGTCCCAGATGACCGTGGTCTCCCGCTGGTTGGTGATCCCGATGGCCGCCAGGTCGGCGGCGGACAGGTCGCCCTGGCGGATGGCGTTCTGCATCGTGGAGTTCGTACGTTCCCAGATCTCCACGGGGTCGTGCTCGACCCAGCCGGAGCGCGGGAAGAGCTGCTCGTGTTCGAGCTGGTGACGTGCGACCTCGTTGCCGTCGTGGTCGAAGATCATGAAGCGGGTGCTGGTGGTTCCTTGGTCCACCGCGCCGACGAATTCAGGCATGGTCCTCCCTCTCACTCGTCCGGCGCGGGCACCCGGCCGGGCTCCTGCTCGGCGACCGGCAGGTGGGGGCTGATCAACAGGCGGTAGAGCAACGCCCCGACCAGGCCGCCGATCAGGGGTCCGGCGATCGGCACCCAGAAGTAGAGGTCGCCGTATTGATCACGCCAAGCGCCTCCGTAGCCCGTGAGGAACGCCGCCAGCCTGGGGCCGAGGTCACGGGCCGGGTTGATCGCGTAGCCGGCGTTGGTTCCCCAGGCCATGCCGATGGCGACAACGATCAGGCCGATGATGAACGGGGCCATGTTCGCGCCCGGCGGTGTGTTCAGCAGGTCGGTGACCGCGAAGATCAGCAGCACCAGCAGGGCAGTGCCGATGATCTGGTCACGGAAGGCCCCGAACTGGCTGATCGGGAGACCGCCGTTGCCCGGCAGGGTGGAGAAGACGATTTCCGTCTTGTCGGTGTGGCCGGGGTCGGCCTTCGCCAGCACCTCGCTGTAGTTCCAGCGCACCAGCAGGGCAGCGACAAAGGCGCCCGCCGTCTGGGCCAGCGCATACGGCAGGACCTTGCTCCACGGAAAGCCCTTGAAGGCCGCGAGCGCGAGGGTGACCGCGGGGTTGATGTGGGCGCCGCTGACCCGCGCCGCCACGTAGACACCGAAGACGACGCCGAGACCCCAGCCCCAGGCGATGCTGTCGTGGTCACCCAACCCACCGTCGGTCAGCGCGCCACCGGCGACGACCTGTGCGACGACACCGCATCCGAAGAGAATGAGGATCATGGTGCCGGCGAACTCGGCCGAGAGTTCGCCGACGAGGCGTGCTTTGGACGTAGATTCCGGCATGTTCACATCGTCCGCAGCGTGGGCGCGAGCGGCCTCCGCTGGCGGGCCAATCGGGTGAACCGGCACCCGGAGCCCGGCACCCGGAGCCCGGCACCCGGAGCCCGGCGCCCGGAGCCCGGCGCCCGGCGCCCGGCGCCCGGCGCCCGAGAATGGAACGGCCGGTCAGGCTTCGGCGGCATCCTCGGTACGACCTTCGGTGAACTCCCACCAGGTAGTAGTGGTGGACCCTGGCGGAGGATCTCCACCTGCGGCAGCCGCCGCAGGTGGGGCGGGGCCCAGGTGGCCCAGGCAGCGGTGAGGACCTTCTGGCCGTCTTGGCCGAACTCCTCGGCCCGGGTGATGACGGCCGCCTTCCCGCCCGGCAGCTTGCCGATCTCCACTCGGCGTCCGTACCGCTTGGCCCACTCCGGCTCGATCAGCGGAGCCAGCCAGGCGGGGGCGGCCTCGGCCAACTCCTCCAGAGCTGCTCGCAGCGTCTCTCCGACCAGCTCCAGGCGGCTAGGGTCCGCACCGCGGCCAGCACATGGGTGGCTATGACGTTCTTCAAACCGTTAATGCCATCCGGCGGCGCCCGGCGCGGGCGAGTGCGTCGATGAGCTGCTCCCGGCTCATCTTGAAGCGGTCGGCGATGTTCTGCTCGGTGGCCCGCTGGTACAGCTCTGCCTTGCTCAGCTGCCGCAGCTCGCTCTTGCCTGCACGGCGTTGGCTGCGGGATGCGGCCGATGCGCGGGCCGTCTTCGGCGGCGCCTTCCTGGCGGCGGTCTTCTTCGCCGCCTTCGCGGCAGGCTTGCGTGCCGCCTTGCGGGCCGGGGCCGGCTTCTCCTGCCGCGACCCGGCAGCCGCCACGGCCACCGCGGGCCTGGTCGATGCTGCCCTGCAGAACGTTCATCAGGTCGATGACGCTGGTGGGCCGCCGGCGGCTCCTCCGCCGCTGCGATCTCCTGGCCCTCGGCCTTGGCCTGCACCAGCTCCCGCACCTTCTCCTGGTAGGTGTCGTGGTAGCGGTCCGGGTCCCACGGCGAGCTGAGGGAGTCGATCAGCTGGAGCGCCATGTCCAGCTCCTTGCCCCTCCCGGCGTGGCCCGAAGGCCGTTCCGGCAGCTCCTTGCCGGGATCACAGACCTCATCAGCCCAGTGAAGGGTCTGGATCACCAGAACCTTGTCCTCCGCGCGCAGCGCGGTCAGGTACTGCTTGCCGCGCATCACGAAGGTGGCGATGCCGACCTTGTTCGCCTCCGCCAGCGCCGCCCGCAGCAGCTCATAGACCTTGGTGTACTCCTTGCCGCGCGGGACCACGTAATAGGTGCGGTCGAAGTAGACCGGCTCGATCTGCTCCAGGTCGACGAAGTCGCTGATCTCCATGGTCGGGGAGCGGCCCGGCGCGATCCGGTCCAGCTCATCGGGCTCCACGACCACATACTCGCCCTCGCTCACCTCGAATCCCATGACGATGTCCTCGGCATCGACTTCCTTGCCGGTGCGCTCGTTGACCCGGCGGTTACGGATCCGGTCCGCGGTGCCGCGCTGCAGTTGGTGGAAGCGGACGGTGTGGTCCTCGGTTGCGGTGAACAGGCCGACAGGCACGCTGACCAGCCCGAACGTGATCACACCCGTCCAGATCGCGCGTGCCATGACCACCCACTCCCATCCCTGCCCTGCCGGCGCACTTGTGGGATCTCACGAACCGCGTCACAGCCTCACGAGCTATGTCCCACTGGTGTCTCTTTCATGAGACACCGCAGGTCAGCGGCCCGCACCTCGTACACCAGCCCCAGAAGCCATGAAGGGTTGGACACGACCGTCGGGGCCCGGCATGAGGAGGCCAGTCCGCGCCCACAGCACTATGAGCCGGGCCCTTGTGTGGCAGAACGAACGGTCCGGGCAAGTCGCAGCGTCCGGCCGCAGCCACGGCGACACGTCCACCGCCAGGACCAGCCGGCCGTCTGCCGCCCGGGGCAGCGGCAGTTCGGCCAACGCCCGACGCAGACGGCTGATGTCGATCCGCCCCGGTTGAGTCCGCCGTAGAGGGCTCCGTGCCCTCGGCGGTGTTCCGGAGCGAGCGCGAGGTCGACCAGAGTCCGCACCGGCCCGTCCGTGCATAACAAGGCGTCGCCCCGCGCGCTCAGACACGCGTACAACTCCGACCGGAAGCGCGACACTTCCGCCAACGCATCCCCCAGGACGCCCTGATCCACCAAATTCATGACTACGGCCTTCGCGCTGCTCCTACGCCTGTGACGAAGCAAAGGATCAGACTCAAGTGGTGGCAGCCGTCGGCGCCCACCGCACCCGGAAAGCCGACCCGCCGGAACCCGAGTGCCTGCCAGCAGGCCCGCACTCCGGGCATCTGCCGCCCAGGACCTCGTCCGGCACTTCGCCGAGCAGTACCGCCGCGACGTCCGGCTTCCCTCCGGCAACTCGGCGCCGCACTGCTCGTACCGCCGAGCAGTCCGCCTGGTCATGCATCCAGGACGTGACCGGAGGTCCGATTGGGCGTTTGTGAATCGAGGTTCGTGTCTGCGTGCGCGGCGCACGGGCACTGCGTGGCTGCACCGCTGGGAGAACGGCGCAGCCGGGCGGGCGGTCCCGCGGGCTGCGCAGGCGCCGCCGGGGAATCGGGCCCGCCGCCCCGCCCGTCCGTGTGATCATCCTGCGGCTCATCCGGTTGCTGGCAGACCGCGGCGCCCCAGCAGCGCACCACCGGTCTCCCGAACAGCTCATAGACGCTCATCCAGGGAGGTCACGCACGACGACCGACACCGCCGCGAGGATCACGGTGGTCACCGCGATGCCGACTATCACCGACCGTCCGTTCCACGACGCCAGCCGCTCTCTCCCGCGTCCGCATACAGCGGCACCGCTGTGATCATCCGACTCAGAGGGGAGCCAGTAAGCTCCCGGCAAGGCCGCAAAGGGCTCCGCGTCGCCATCGCGAGCATCCACGCACTGCCCAACGAACGATCAAGGGATCAGAAACAGCCACTCGTGGCCCACCGCCTCACCGGCGAGGCCACCGTCTCCTGGCGCGACCCGCAAAGCGACATCAACCGCAGCTTCCAGGACGAAACACCGGGATAAAACGACCTCTTCAGACCCAACGGGCCGTCGGCGCAAATCAGTTGGCGCCGGTCCTAGCCGCTGACTCGTCTCTCCGGGACTTCTGACCGGGGCTTGCGGCGGCGCCCGTTTGGCTGGCTACGTCACCGCGGTCAGTGTCGCGTAGACCACGACGTTGCTCAGGTAGCCGGTGCGCTTGGT
>NZ_JBQQCE010000573.1:0-5522 GCF_052245645.1 Streptomyces sp. KR55
ATGTGCCGCAGGACGGGGCCCAGTTGAGGACCACGCCGTCACCGGGCGCGAGGTGCGTCACCCCGGCGCCGACCGCGACAACCGTGCCGGCGCCCTCGTGGCCGAGGACGGCGGGGACCGGTACCCGCAGGGTGCCGTTGGACAGGGAGAGGTCGGAGTGGCAGACACCGGCGGCGGCCAGGCGGACCCGGACCTGGCCGGGGCCGGGATCGGGCAGGTCGATCTCGGTGATCTCCAGCGGGGAGCCGATGGCGGGCAGTACGGCGGCACGGACGGTCATGTCGGGGAACTCCGTCAGAACTGGAGGGACTTGGTCTGGAGGTATTCGGCGAGGCCGTGCACGCCCAGCTCCCGGCCCACGCCCGACTGCTTGTACCCGCCGAAGGGCGCGAGCGGGTTGAAACGGCCGCCGTTGATGTCGACCTGGCCGGTCTCCATCCGGCGTGCGAAGGCGACCGCCTCCGCCTCGTCGCCGGCCCAGACGGCGCCGGCGAGCCCGTACACCGTGCCGTTCGCGATGCGCAGGGCGTCCTCCTCGTCCTCGTAGCGGAGGATCGACAGGACCGGGCCGAAGATCTCCTCCTGCGCGACGGTCATCTCGGGGGTGACGTCGGCGAAGACGGTCGGGCTGATGAAGTAGCCGCGCTCACGCGGGGGTTCGACGCCGCCCGCGACCAGGCGGGCGCCCTCGGCCAGGCCCTTCTCGATGTAGCCGCGCACCCGGTCCCGCTGCCTGGCGTTCACGACGGGGCCGATGCGGTCGCCGTACTTCGCGGCCGCCGCGGCGGCGAGCTCGACGGCCGCGTCGTACTGCGCGGTATGGACGAGCATGCGGGTCCATGCGCTGCACGTCTGGCCGGAGTTGGACATCACGTTGGCGACACCGACGTTGACCGCCCGCGCCAGGTCGGCGCTCGGCAGGATGACGTTGGCGGACTTGCCGCCCAGTTCGAGAGCGACCTTCTTCACGGCGGCACCGGCCGTGGCCGCGATCCGACTGCCGACGGCCGTGGAGCCGGTGAAGGACACCAGGTCGACGTCCGGGTGCCCGGCGAGGGCCTGCCCGGCCACCGGGCCGAGGCCCGTGACGAGGTTGAGGACGCCGGCCGGGACGCCCGCCTCGTGCACCGCCTGAGCGAAGGCCTGCGCGGTGAGCGGGGTGTCCTCGGCAGGCTTCAGGACGACGGTGCAGCCCGCGGCGAGGGCCGGGGCGACCTTGGCGACGATCTGGTGCAGGGGGTAGTTCCAGGGCGTGATCGCGCCGACCACGCCGATCGGCTCGTGGTAGACGGTCGAGTTGCCGACCTTCTCCTCGAAGGCGTACGTCGCCGCCAGCTCGGCGTACGAGCCGGCGACCGCGATCGGCGTGCCCATGTGCACCGCCTGCGAGAACGCCAGTGGCGAGCCCAGCTCCGCGGTGATCGTCCCGGCGATCTCGTCCTTGCGTGCCACGAGGACGTCCCGCAGGGCGGCCAGTCGCGCGGCCCGCTCGGCCGGCGGTGCGGCGGCCCAGGCCGGGAGCGCGGCGCGGGCCGCCCGGACCGCGTGGTCCACGTCCTCGGCGGTGCCCGCGGGAACCTGCCCGATGACCTGCTCGTCGACCGGGTTCACGACGTCGATCGTGTCCCGGCCCTCGGCGGGGCACCAGACGCCGTCGATGTACAGGGCCTGCTGCGCCTTCATGATCTGTCTGCCTCCCGAGCCTGTGCGTCGTCCGGCACCTAAACTAGCGGCGTTAGTTTTCCAGCGCCAGGGGTCCCCCCGAAGCCTCCGGCACCAGAGGTACCCCGGGCGCGTGGCGTCAGGCGTCACTCTTGCGCTGCGCCGTCGGGTGAGCTGACGGACGTCTGCCGGCGGACGCGGTGTCCTCCTCGGCGGGCCTGGCCGGGGAGCGCAGCGCCACACCCGCCGACAGCAGCAACAGCCCGCCGAGCATCACGAACGGCGCGGCCACGCCCGCGATCCCGGCGATCAGGCCGGCCGTGGCGGGGGCGGCGACCTGGCCCAGGCGGTTGCCGGTCAGACGCAGGGCGAGGGCCGTGGAGCGGGCGCCCTCGGGGGCCGCCTGGACCACCGTCGTCATGGACAGCGGCTGGCCGACACCCAGGCAGAAGCCGAGGGCGGCGAGGATCAGGGCCAGCGCCCACACCGGCACCGGCAGGGCGATGCCCGCGCACAGCAGGGCGGCCAGCAGGCAGGTCACGGTGAGCAGCAGGGTGCGGCCGACCAGCCGCAGCAGGGGCGTGAGGACCAGACGGCAGGCGATGGTGGCCGCCGCGCGCAGACTGAGCAGCAGGCCGATCACGGACGGTGCGATGCCCCGTTCTTCGCCGACCACGGGCAGGTAGGCCGTGAGGACGTCGGTCGCGGACAGCACGGAGAGGCTGATGAGGATGCCCGCGGGCACACCCCGGGCGCGCAGGATGCGGTGGACGGGGACGCGGTCTCCCTGTCCGGTACGGGACGTGGGTGTCGTACGACGATCCTCGATGCGCCACAGCGACGTGAACGCCACCGCGCAACCCGCGCCCGCGACGAGCAGGGCGAGCGCACTGGTGCCCGCCATGTCGTGGCCGCCGATCAGCGCCCCGGCCGCGATCGGGCCGACCAGCTGGCCGAGCGAGGCGCCGATGGTGAAGTGGCCGAAGTTGCGGTCCTGTTCGTGCGGGGCGGACTGGCGGGCGACCAGGGACTGGGCGCCGATGACGAAGCTGAGGTGCCCGAGGCCCATGACACCGCTCCAGATCGCCATCGCCCAGAGGGAGTCGACGAGGCCGCTGAGCGCACAGCCGCCGGATATCAGGACGACACCGGCGGGCAGCAGGGGCGCACAGCGGCCGTGGTCGGTACGGCGGCCCAGGGGGACGGCGGCGAACAGGGGGAGCAAGGCGTAGACACCGGCGATCACACCGACCGCCCGCTCGTCGGCGCCCAGCGCGAGGGCCCGGTAGGAGACCGCCGGCCGGGCCATCGACACTGCCCCCTGCGCGAAGCTGAAGGCGATGACGAGGCGGAGCAGCCAGCCGCGGTTCCTGCCGGGCCTCACGATGAGCGAACCTCCACGGAGCTACGAGCTACGGGTCAGATGATCCCGAACAGGATGCCTGCCCCGAGGATCACGAGGCATGTGAGGGCGGCCCACTTCACCACGAACCTTGTGTGGTCGCCGAATTCGACCTTCGCCATGCCGACCAGCACGTACACGGCCGGGACGAGCGGGCTGGACATGTGCAGCGGCTGGCCGACGAGCGAGGCGCGGGCCATCTCCAGCGGCGAGACACCGTGCGCGGCGCCGGCCTCGGCGAGGACCGGGAGGACGCCGAAGTAGAAGCCGTCGTTCGACATGAAGTAGGTGAGCGGCAGGCTCAGGATGCCGGTGACGAGGGCCATGTGCGGGCCCATGCCCTCGGGGATGACGTCGACCATCCACTTGGCCATGCTGTCCACCATGCCGGTGCCCTGGAGCACGCCGGTGAAGACGGCGGCGGCGAAGACCATGCCGGAGACGTTGAGGACGTTGTCGGCGTGGGCGGCGAGCCGGGCCTTCTGGTCGGGAAGGTGCGGGAAGTTGACGGTGAGCGCGAGGGCGGCGCCGAGCAGGAACAGCACCGGGATCGGCAGCAGCTCCATGATCATGGCGGTGAGCAGGCCGACCGTGAGCAGCGCGTTGAACCAGTACAGCTTGGGGCGCAGGGTGGGCCGGTCGGGGTCGAGGCCCTGGAAGTCGTCGTCCTCGGGGGTGTCGGCGTCGGTGCCGGAGCCGGAACCGCCGGTGCTCGCGACGCCCTTGCCGGTGCCGGAGCCGGAGCCGCTCGCGACCAGAACCGTCTCCTTCTCGCTCTCCTCCACCAGCACCTCGTCCAGCGTCAGCACGCCGAGCCGCCTGCGCTCGCGCAGACCGAGGATGTACGAGAGGACGATCACGAAGAGCAGACCGACGGCCAGGGCCGGGATCATCGGCACGAAGATGTCGCTGGCGTCCAGCTTCAGGGCGGTGGCGGCGCGCGCGGTCGGGCCGCCCCACGGCAGGGTGTTCATCACGCCGTTGGCCATCGCCGCGACACCGGTCAGGATGACCAGGCTCATCTTCAGGCGCTTGTACAGCGGGTACAGGGCCGAGACCGTGATCATGAAGGTGGTCGAACCGTCGCCGTCCAGCGACACGATCGCGGCGAGCAGGGCCGTACCGACGACGATCCGCATCGGGTCGGCCTTGCAGAACTTGAGGATCCCCCGGACGATCGGGTCGAAGAGCCCCACGTCGATCATCACACCGAAGTAGACGATCGCGAACATGAGCATCGCCGCGGTGGGGGCGAGGCTGGAGACCCCGTCGATGACGTAGTCGCCGAGATGCGCGCCCTTGCCGACGAAGACACAGAACAGTGCGGGTATGAGCACGAGCGCCGCAATGGGCGACATCTTCTTCATCATGATCAGGACCAGGAAGGTCGCGATCATGGTGAAGCCGAGGATGGTCAGCATGAGTGGATACCTAACGTTCGCCCTTGAACTCCCACCAGGGCCGGCGGTGCGACGACGTTAGGTCCCGTCAAGCAGCGTTAACAAGACGTTGACGTGCGAGCAATAAGCGCAAAACTGCTGGTCACAGCTTTGCTCAGGTCAGCGGGGTGAGCTTTTCGGTCACGGCGGAGACTTCCACGGGCACTCCGTTGAGGACCGCGTTGCCCGACAGCGGGTCGAGCAGGCTGCCGTCGAGGAGCTGGTTGACGTTGACGCCGGGGTCGGTGGCGGCGTGGGTGAGGCGGGTGCCGGGGCGGTCGTGGCCCCAGCCGTGCGGCAGGCTGACCACGCCCCTGCGCACACCGTCGGTGATCTCCGCGGGTGCGGTCACCTCTCCCCCGGCGCCCTTCACGCGCACGGGTGCCCCGTCGCGCACGCCGAGGCGTTCGGCGTCCTCGGGGTGGATGTGCAGGGTGCAGCGGTTGGTGCCGCCGGTGAGGGCGGGCACGTTGTGCATCCAGCTGTTGTTGGACCGCAGATGGCGGCGGCCGACGAGGACGAGCCCGTCGGGTCGTTCCCGCAGCGCCTCGCGGAGCCGGGGCAGGTCGTCGGCGATGGGCTGCGGGAGCAGTTCGATCTTCCCGCTGACGGTCTTCAGCGGCTGCGGGAGCCGGGGCCGCAGCGGGCCGAGGTCGATGCCGTGCGGGTGGGCGAGCAGTTTCTCCAGGGTCAGGCCGTCCGGTCGTACGCCGAAGCCGTCGCCGTGGGGGCCGAGGCGCAGCATCATGTCGAGTCGGCGTTCGGGGCCGTTCGCCCCCGTGAGTTGTGCGGCGAGTTCCTTCGGGTCGCGGCCGTGCACCGGCGAGTGCGGTTCCCGGACCGCCTTGCCGAGGGTCTGGTCGATGACCATCGCGTCCACGGCCGCCGGGTCGGCGCCGTGCATGCCCGTGGCGGCCAGGACCAGGCGGGCGAGGATCTCGGTCTCGGCCATCCTGCCGGGCTCCAGGGGCACGGCGGGGCGGGTGTAGCGGACCTGGTTGCGGATGGCGAGGGTGTTG
>NZ_JBQQCE010000574.1:0-5516 GCF_052245645.1 Streptomyces sp. KR55
GATGCTGCAGAGCGAGTACCGCCACGTCCGCTCCCGCCACGTGGAAATCGACCGCGCCGCGACCGACGAGCAGCTGTGCCGCTGGGTCGCCGAGGAGCTGTCCGCCGACGGTGAGCCCGCCGAGGTCGCCTACCGCGGGGGAGTGCGCCACCTGGCGACGTTTGCCGAGGCCCCGCGGGCACAGCGCGCCGAACTCAGCTTCCCGGCGGACCACGTGCTGTGGGTGACCGGCGGCACGCGCGGCCTCGGGCTGCTCACCGCGCGCCACTTCGTCGCCCGGCACGGCGTGCGCAAGCTGGTCCTCACCGGCCGCGAGGAGCTGCCGCCGCGCGCAGAGTGGGCCGCGCACATCGCCGAGGACGGCCCGCTGGGCCGCAAGCTGCGCCCGCTCGCCGAACTGGCCGCCCAGGGCGTCGAACTCGAGGCCATCGCCGTGCCGTTGGACGAGAAGGAGGCGCTCGCCAAGGTCCTCGCCGACGTCAGACTGCGGCTCGGCCCGGTCGGCGGCGTGATCCACAGCGCGGGCTTCACCGACTTCGAGAACCCGGCGTTCGTCCGCAAGCCGCAGACCGGCGTCGCCCGTGTCCTCGCACCGAAGGTGTTCGGCCTGGACGCCCTGCTGGAGTGCTTCCGAGACGAGCCGCTCGGCCTGTTCGTGCTGTACTCGTCGGTCGCCGCCGCCGTTCCCGCCCTCGCGGTCGGCCAGAGCGACTACGCCATGGCCAACGCCTACCTGGACGCGGTGGCCGAGGCCCGCCCGTACGGCCTGCCCCTGGTCAGCGTGCAGTGGCCGAGCTGGAAGGACACCGGCATGGGGGAGGCCCGCAGCGCCGCCTACCAGGCCTCCGGCCTCGCCTCGCTCACCGACGCACAGGGGCTGGCCCTGCTCGACCGCGCGCTGGAGAGCGGCGCCCGGGTCGTGATGCCCGTACTGCCGCGCCCCGACGCCGAGTTCAGCGCCGAGCGCCTGACGGCACGGCGCCTGGAGACCCCGCCCGCCGCACCGGCCGCCACGCCCACCGCACCGGCCGCCGCGCCACGACCGGTGGCCGGCGCGGGCGCGGACGTGCGCGCCGCCGTCGAGGCGGTCGCCTCCTGGCTGCTCGACCAGCTCGCGGCGGAACTGCGCTTCGACCGCGCCAAGCTGGCCGGGGACGTCCCGGTCCATGATTACGGCATGGACTCGATCATGGTCTCCCAGCTCGTCCAGACCGTCGCCCAGCGCCTGGACGTCTCGGTCGACCCGTCGGCCCTGCTGGAACACCCGACGGTGGACGGCTTCGCGGCGTATCTCGGCGAGGAGCACCGGACGGAGCTGCTCGCGGAGTTCGGCGGCACGGAGACCGGCGGCACGGCACCCGAGGCTGAGGCACGGCCGGAGTCCGCGGCCCCGGCACCGTCGGAATCCGCAGCCCCGGCATCCGTCTGGGCCTTCGACACACCCTCCGACCCACCCGCCACCGTCCACCAGCAAGGCACCACCTCCCACATCCCCGACCCGCGAACCGACGCCATAGCCGTGGTCGGCCTCTCCTGCCGCTTCCCCGACGCCGACTCCGCCGACGCCTACTGGGAGCTGCTGCGGGACGGCCGTACGGCTCTGCGTCCCGTCCCGGACTCCCGCTTCGGCCGCTCCCTCGGTTACCACGCCGGGCTGCTGCCGGAGGTGCTGCGGTTCGCGCCCGAGAGGTTCCTGCTGTCCGAGGCGGACGTCAAGGCGATGGACCCGCAGGCGCTGCTCCTGCTGGAGGAGGTCGACAGGGCCGTGCACCACGCCGGTTACCGCCCGGCGGACCTCAAGGGCCGCAGGGTCGGCGTGTACGTCGGCGGCCGGGCCACCCACACCCCCGACCCGGCGGCCCTGGAGCGGGCCAAGAACCCGGTCGTGGTCACCGGCCAGAACTACCTCGCGGCCAACATCTCCCAGTTCTTCGACTTCCAGGGCCCGAGCCTGGTGGTGGACACCGCCTGCTCCTCCGCCCTGGTGGCGATGGACATGGCCGTACAGGCACTGCGCACGGGTTCCGTCGAGTCGGCCGTCGTCGCCGGTGTGAGCCTGCTCGCGGACGACCGGGCGCACCGGGTGTTCGGGCAGCGCGGGCTGCTCAACCCCGGCCCGGAGTTCCACGCGTTCGACGGCCGGGCGGCCGGCCTGGTGCTCGGTGAGGGCGTCGGCGTCGTCGTCCTCAAGCCGCTGGCCCAGGCCCAGGCGAACGGCGACCGGGTGCTCGCCGTACTGGAGGGCATCGCGATCAACAACGACGGCCGCACCGCCGGACCCGCCACCCCCAACCTGCGGGCCCAGAAGGACGTGATGGCCGAGGCGCTGGCGCTCAGCGGCCGCGCGCCGCAGGACGTCGGCTGGGTGGAGACCAACGCCTCCGGCTCGACCGTCACCGACCTGCTCGAACTGAAGGCGATCGAGGGTGTCTACGGCGCCGGCCCGGCCCGTTCCACGCGGCTCGCGCTCGGATCGGTGAAGCCGAACATCGGTCATCCGCTGGCCGCGGAGGGCATCGCCGCGTTCATCAAGGTCGTCCTGATGCTGCACCACCGGCAGCAGGTGCCGTTCCGTTCCGGACAGCAGCCCCTGCCGCACTTCGACTTGGACGCCTCCGCGATGTACTTCCCGAGAGAGCCCCGCCCGTGGCCTGCGGGCGCGGACCGGGCCGCGCTCAACTGCTTCGCCGACGGCGGCACCAACGCGCACCTGCTGCTCGCCCCGGCCCCGGCGGACCACCGCGCCGCCCGGGCGCCGCTGCCGCAGCCCCCGTCGGAGCGCACGGTCGTCATCCGGGGCACCGCCTACGAGGCGCCCGACGCGCCTGCCCAGTCGGCGGCGGCCGACCTGTTCTGGGACATGTACCGATGACCGCGGCCAACGGGACGCCCCCGATGATCGAGACGCCCACAGGGCGCCTGCCCGTGGTCTTCATGTTCTCCGGGCAGGGCTCGCAGTACTACCGCATGGGCGAGGAACTCTTCGAGTCCGACGAGGTGTTCCGCACGGCCCTGCGGCGGTACGACGCCGTCGCCGCCGGGCTGCTGGGCGAGTCGGTCCTCGCCCGGATCTTCGACCCGGCCCGGCGCAAGAACGACCCCTTCATCGACACACGGCTCACCCACCCGGCGATCGTCATGATCGAACTCGCCCTGGTCGAGACCCTGCGCGCGGTCGGCATCGAGCCGGATTACCTGCTCGGCTCCAGCCTCGGCGAGTACGCGGCCGCGGTCGTCTCCGGCAGCATCGACGCCGAGACATGCCTGCGGCTGCTCGTCCGGCAGGCGGAGAGCCTGCCGGCGGGCCCGCGCGGCGGGCTGCTCGCGGTCATCACCCGCCCGGACGGCCGGGACCGGATCCCCGCGCTGCCCGGCTGCGAGGTCGCCGCCCGCAACTACCCCGGCCACATCGTGGTCGCGGGCACCGACGCGGACCTGGACCGGGCCGAGGCGGCCCTGCGCGCGGCCGACGTGCTGCACCAGCGGGTGCCGGTCGAGTACGCCTACCACTCCAGCCTGATGGACGGCGTCCTCGCCGAGTGCCGGGCCGTCTTCGACGGGGTGACCTTCGCCCCACCGCGCATCCCCTGGGTGTCGTGCGTGGATGGACGGCTCGTCGAGCGGCCCGGTGCCGACCACTTCTGGCAGGTCGCCCGCAGACCCATCGAGTTCGAGCGGGCCATGGCCGCGATGCGGGCCCGCGGCGACTTCCTCTACCTCGACCTCGGTCCCTCGGGCACCCTGCACAACTTCGTCCGCGGCAACCTCCCGGCGGGTGACCGCTCCCGTTCGCTGCCGCTGCTCAGCCCGTTCGGCCACGACCCACGGGTCCTGGAACAGGCCCGGACGCTCGCGGCACCGGCCTCCTCCCCCTCCACCACTGCGATCACACATCCACATCCGACTCCGGTGACAGCGAAGACGGCAAGGAAGGCACACGGCATGAAGGTCTACGGTTTCCCAGGTCAGGGGTCTCAGCAGCGAGGGATGGGCAAGGAGCTGTTCGCCAGGTACCCGCGGGAGACCGCGATCGCCGACCGCGTGCTCGGCTACTCGATCGAGGAACTGTGCGTCCACGACCCGGAGCGCCGCCTGGGCCGAACCGAGTACACACAGCCGGCGCTCTACGTCGTCAGCGTCCTGACCTACCTCGACCGGCTCGCCGAGGACCCCGAGCCGGCCGACTACCTGATCGGCCACAGCCTCGGCGAGTACGCCGCCCTGTTCGCCGCCGGCGTCTTCGACTTCGAGACCGGGCTGCGCCTGGTGCAGCGGCGCGGCGCCCTGATGGCGGAGGCCGGCGGTGGCGGGATGGCCGCGGTGGTCGGCTGCGACGAGGCGACCGTGCTGCGGGTGCTCGCCGACTCCGGCATCGACGAGCTCGACCTGGCCAACCACAACGCCCCCGACCAGTTCGTGCTGTCCGGTCCGGCCGAGCACGTCGACGCCGCCCGCGCCGCCTTCGAGTCGGCCGGTGTCCGCGCTGTCCGGCTCAATGTCAGCGCACCCTTCCACTCCCGCTACATGCGCGACACCGCCGCGGAGTTCGCCCGCTTCCTGGACGGCTTCACCCTGCGGAACCCGGCCGTCCCGGTGCTGGCCAACGTGGACGCGCAGCCGTACGCCCCCGGCGCCGTCAAGGCGACCCTGACCGCACAGATCGCCTCCCCGGTCCGCTGGACCGACACGGTGCGTCGGCTGATGGGCCACGGCGATTTCGAGTTCGTGGAGCTGGGCCCGGGCCGGGTCCTGACCAATCTGGTCGCCAAGATCAGGAAGAACACGGAGCCGCTGCCCGCCCCAGGAGCGGGGGAACGACTCGATGAGCAGCTTCCTTCCGGCCAGTTGCCGCCCCCCGTACGACCCGCGGCCTTTGCCGCCCCGACGGCTGACACCCTCGGAGCCGCCACCTTCCGCGAGCGGTACGGTCTGCGGCGCGCGTATCTGTTGGGCGCCCTGTACGGCGGCATCTCGGGCCGCGAGATGCTGGGCGCGGCGGCCAAGGCCGGGCTGCTTGGCTTCCTGGGGACCGGCGGCCTGCCCCTCGACGAGGTGGACGGCCTGCTGCGCGACCTGGCCGGGGAACTGGGCCTGGGCGGCTCCTTCGGCGTCAACCTGCTGTACCGGCACGGCGCCCCCGAGGAGGAGTCCGCCCTGGTGGACCTGCTCCTGCGGCACGGCGTCGACCTGGTCGAGGCGTCCGGCTTCCCGCTGATCACCCCGGCGCTGGTCCGGTTCCGCCTCAAGGGCGGCCGGATCATCGCCAAGGTGTCCCGCACGGACGTGGCCGCCGAGTTCCTGGCCCCGCCGCCGGAGCGGCTGGTCGCCCGGCTGCTGGAGGCGGGCGAGGTCACCGCGGAGGAGGCCCGCGCGGCGGCCGGCCGGCCGATGGCGGACGATCTGTGCGTGGAGGCCGACGGCGGCTGGCTGAGCAGCACGGCCGACCTGCTCACCCTGCTGCCCGCCGTGCTGCGGCTGCGGGACACGACCGCGACGGGCGGCCACCGGGTGCACGT
>NZ_JBQQCE010000575.1:0-5501 GCF_052245645.1 Streptomyces sp. KR55
TGACGACCCATGCCCCCTTCGGAAGCGTCGCACGCAAGATCGCGCAACCGACTTGATCTGGGAGGGCATCGTGGGCCTACAGTTCATCGGGATCGACCCGAACACCGGGGGCGAGGGGTCGCCGACGGTGTGGGTGGAAGAGGAGACGGCTGACCTGGTCCTCCAGGGCGTCAAGGCCGAGGAAGCGCTGGAGGCACTGATCAGCGGTACGGAGTGGGTCGCCGGGCACGCGGTGGGAATCCCCGCCCACGAGACGGTGATCCGCATCCCCGCCCGCATGGTGCCGATTCTGAGGGAGGCGTGCGATGTCGCAGAGCGGCGTGCCGAGCTTCGCTGAGCTGCTGGCCAGTACGCGCCGCAGCGCGGTGCATCTGGAGATGCGCGACGCGTATGGCATCGGTGACGAGGCCGAGGAGTTCGAGCAGTTCAAGCGCACCGGCCACGTCGATCTCGACCCGACGGCGCGGTGGTGGCCCACCTGGCTGGGCATCGTGCGGGAGGCCGTTGACCGCGGTGTGGTGATGCGTCGGGCCAGGATCGTTTCCGAGCCCGTGACGGACTACATCCGGTGGGAGCACGCCGCCACCTTGCTGAATATCGAGGCGGGTGAGCTGGTGCGCTGGCTGCCCCGACGGCGGGCCGTGGACATCGCTCTGCCCGGAGCCGACTTCTGGCTGTTCGACGACCGCTTGGTGCAGTTCAACATCTTCACCGGGGACGGTGATTGGGCGGTTCCGCCCAAGGAATTCAGCGAGGACCCTGCAGTGGTCAAGCTGTGCTCCGACGCGTTCGAGGCCGTGTGGGAGCGTGCCGTCGACCACGAGAAGTACACCGTCTGACCCCCGCCCCGCCCCATGACCGCTTCCCCTTCGTCCAGCGCTCAGGCGGCTCGTGAAGCGCTCGCGGTGCGCCTGTCACACCTTCGCAAGGACGCCGGCCTCACCGGGAAGGAACTCTCCGCCCGGTGCGGCTGGCACCCGGCGAAAACCACTCGTATCCAAAAAGGCGAGGTACAGCCCACCGATGTGGACATCCGCGCCTGGTGCGCTGCCTGTGGTGCCGCAGACCAGGCCGACGACCTGATCGCCACGGCCCGGGCCGTAGACTCGATGTATCTGGAGTGGCGCAGGATTCACCGGACCGGCATGCGCAAGACCCAGGAGGCCTTCTACGACCTCTACGCGCAGACCGGCGTCACTCGCGCCTACGTCTCCAACGTCGTGCCCGGCTTCTTCCAGACCCCCGCGTACGCCACGGCCCTGATGGAGGCCATCACCGACTTCCAGGGCACCCCCAACGATGTCTCCGAGGCCGTCGCAGCCCGCGTGGCCCGGAGCCGGTTCCTGTACGAGGGGGGACACCGGTTCGTCGTGCTCATGGAGGAGTGCGTCCTGCGCTACCGCGTCGGTGACGCCGAGACGATGGCGGGACAGCTGAGGCATCTGCTGACCGTGATGCCGCTCCCCTCCGTCTCCCTCGGCGTCATCCCCTTCACGGCCCAAAGGACCATGTGGCCGCTGGAGGCGTTTTACCTCCATGACGGCACACGCAGCGTCGTAGAAACCCTCACAGCCGAGGTCAACGTGGTGCAGCCGCGCGAACTTGCCGACTACCGCAAGGCGTTCGGGGAGCTGACGAAGATGGCCGTCCACGGCAACGCCGCCCGTGCCTTGATCAACGCGGCGATCAACTCCCTCGGATGACGATCCGCAATTCCCCGCAATTTCGTTGAGGCAAAACTCCGGTTCTCCGTACGGTCGTTGACGTCGCCGGGCAGGCCCAGGCTCCCCTCGGCGGCAGTGGAGGAGTGTCTCGCTCGTACCCCTGTTGCGGGCGGGACGTCCCAGCCCCGAGGAGACGACCCCGTGAGCGTCATGACCAGACCCACCGCAGTCGGACCGATCGGCTACACCGAAACCCTCCCCTGTAAGCCCGAGACGGCCCGTCGTGCCCGGCTGCTCGTCTCGGCCGCGCTGAACACCTGGGGTGTAGGCGAGTTGGTCGATGTCGGCACGCTGATCGTCTCCGAGCTGGTGGGCAACGCGGTCCGCCACACCCCGTGCCGTCTGGTCCGGGTGTCCGTCCGGCGCGTCACGAACGATCTCGTACGGATCGGCGTCACCGACAAGTCCCATGCCCTGCCGAAAATGGATCTGGTCGCCGGCGGCGATGAGACTGGGCGCGGCCTGGTACTCGTCGACGCGCTGTCACACCGCTGGGGCTACAGCGAAATACGCTGGGGCAAGACCGTCTGGGCGGAGCTGGCGGTCCCGGCGTGCTGACCTTACGGCTGCTGCCCGAAGACGAACTGGCGGGCGTCGCCGATCCGGAGCGATGCGTGGAGCTAGCCGTACCCCGCCACACCGAGGGCACGATCACCGTCCGCACCCTGCGCCTGACACCCGCCGACCTGGTACGGCTCCGCACGGAAACCGATCTGGCGCTGGCGGATATCCGCACCGAAGTCATGCGCGCCGAGGCCGCGTGGCGCGAACTACTGGGGGAGTGGCATGCCGAGGGGCGAGCCGCTGTCGAGGCCAACGAGCTGGACACGGCGCTGCTTTCGCGTGTCCTGGAGCGCCTGCGCGCCTCCCTGTAGCACCCACAGACCCCGCCCGGTGTACCGAAGGACAGCCCCGGGCGGTACGGCGCCCGCGCGTGCCCCCCAAGGCGGGCGGGCGCCACTCCAGATCCGCAGTCGGTAACCGACGGAGCGGATCTGCTCAAGAGCTCCCGCTCTGGCAGAGCGGGAGCAAGCCGAGAGAACAGGAGTGCACGATGCCCGAGAACGTCGTCATGCAGCCCGCCGAGGACGGGCTGATCGTCTCCCGGAAGTCCATCGCCGCCGCCCGCTCCCGTGCGGAGCAGCCGTCCGACGGCGGCTCGACCGGTGTCTCGGACACCAACGACTGAGCGGAGCCGACAGAAGTGACCGCCTTCTCGCAGGTGGTCGAACGCCTCGGCGGGGACTTCCCCGCCGGGGCCTTCGGCCGTACTTATCGCATCTGGCGTAGCGTCGCCGACTTCTCATCTGTCCTGACGTGGGACGACCTCAACACCGTCATCGGCCAGGGACGCCTTGAACCGCCTCGCCTCCGCCTTCACCGCGACGGGGAACTCATCCCGTGGCAGCGCTACGCCACCGCTGTCACAACCCGCAGGAATGTGGTGTGGCAGCGCATCCAACCCTCGCGGTTGCACGGCCAACTTCATGATGGTGCCTCGCTGGTCCTGGACGCTGTGGATGAACTCCACCAGCCTGCCGAACGCTTGGCGCAGGCCCTCGAAAGGGTCTTCCGAGGCCGTGTCCAGATCAACGTGTACGCCTCCTGGACCGCAACGGAGGGCTTCGGCACTCACTGGGACGATCACGACGTCATCGTGGTCCAACTCGAAGGGGCCAAGCGGTGGCGTCTGTACGGGCCGACCCGGATCAACCCGCTCCGCCGTGACACCGAAGCCCCGGAGCCACCGGCAGATGAGCCCATCGAAGAAATCGCCCTCCGCGCCGGCGACATGCTGTACCTGCCCCGGGGCTGGTGGCACGCGGTGGCAGCCACCGAAGGCCGTTCCCTGCACTTGACGTGCGGGCTCCAGACCACGACCGGCGCGGATCTACTGGGCTGGCTCTCGGACCGGCTGCGGACCTCGGTCCACTCCATCCGCCACTGCCTGGCCGCCGTCCACCTCAGCCCAAGACACTCCGCCGAGACGATCAGCTCCTGCGAACTGTGGCGACGCCTCCACCAGACCCGCGCGACGGTCAGCCACTACCGTCGCCGCGGCGACCCCCTGCCACCCCGTCTCCGGCCCTGGGCCCACCACCAGCCCATCCCGCCGATAACCAACCCTCAAGATCTCCGGCTGTAGTACAAGGAGCGCTCGCCTATCGGGCCGCACTCCACCTCGCGGCGATCCTCATCTGGGCCCGGCGCTGACCCGGTGCGGTCAGAGGCTGAAGATCCGTCGTGCGTTGCCAGACAGGAACAGCTCGGTGGCCTCCTCGTCCAGGCCCAGATCACCGAGGTGTTCCAGCGCCTGGCCGGGGGTGATCATGGGGTAATTGGTGCCGAACAGCACCTTCCGGCGGCCCCGGCCGCGCAGGTAGTCGACCAGCTCGCGAGGGTAGCGGCGGGCTGTGTAGGCGCTGGTGTCGATGTAGACGTTGGCGTGCTTGTCGGCCACCGCGATCATTTCCGTGGTCCATGGGTAGCCGATGTGTCCGCACACGATGGTCAGCTCGGGGAAGTCGAGAGCGATCTGGTCGATGTAGGGGATGGGACGACCGGTCTCGGACGGGCGCAGCGGGCCGGTGTGACCGACCTGGGTGCAGAAGGGGATGCCAAGGTCGACGCAGGCGGCGTACAGCGGGTAGTACAGCCGGTCGGTGGGCGGGAGCTGCCAGAGCCAGGGCACGATCCGCAGGGCCACGAAGCCGAGTTCCTCCGCGGCGCGGCGTAGTTCCCGCACGGCCTGGACCGGCCGGGTGAGGTCTGCGCCAGCCACTCCGCGCAGCCGTCCCTCCGACTGCGCGACGAATTCGGCCACTTCGTCGTTGCTGATCAGCGCCCCCTGAGGCCCGTACCAGGCCGCCGACAGTCCGATCTCGACATCAGCCGCGGCCATAGCGGCCACCGTCGCCTTGACCGGCAACGGCTCCTCCAGTAGCCCCCGCCCCGTCCACCGGCGCAACGACTCGAACATCTCATGGTTGGAGTGACGGAGCGTGGGGTGCTGCATCCACGCATCGATGACCGGCATCAGGTTCCCTGCCTCTCTCCTGGAGCCGCTGGCCATACTGCGCCGGAAGCGGCTAAGCGATCGCTTACTGCGACACTAGCCGGTGCGTGTCGCCCACAACCACCTCTCAAGTGGCCCCACTCCATGCATCAAAGCGACAGGCCCTAGTCCCTAGTGGCGCAAGCTGCCGAACGCTTCGGCTCGTACTGGTGAAGAGGCAGTGTTCTGGTAGTGCGCTATTCAGCGCGTGGCCCTGACGTTGTTCAGCGGCCCCACCATGTTGGCTTCAGTCGGCCCCGATTCGTGAAGATCGGCCCCGCCACGGACGGCTTGACTTGGCCCCACCCATCCGCGACGCGTTGCTCGGCGGCGGGGCCAACTGGAACCGTCCGTACCGCTGCCTTCACAGGTGGTACCGCCGCAAGCCGCCACGATGGGGCAGCTGGTAGACGTCACAGCCAGCCATCTGCCTACTGAGCACTCCAGTTGCCAGATGGCACTGGAGTGCTCAGTCACATGATGACATTCAGTCGAGCCAGCGGGCCTTGTCCCCGATACGGACATGGCCGGGTTTCTCGACCGCCGCGTACACGCCGAGGGCGTTGCCGAGCTCGCGGGCGACCCAGCGCAGCACGGCGCGGTCATGCGGGACAGTCGGAGTCTCCTTGGTGATCATCACGCAGCGGTCGCACCCCTCGGTGAAGCGCAACCGCAGCGTGCCGATGACCATCCGGCGGCCGATCCAATCGTGCTCGGGGTAC
>NZ_JBQQCE010000576.1:0-5500 GCF_052245645.1 Streptomyces sp. KR55
GACCCGCCGCTTCCTCCGCCGCCAGCGCCAACCCCACGTCGTCCGCGGCTACTTCCACGCCCGGCACGTCCGCTACACGATCATGCAGGCAATCGAATAGTTCCGGCTCAATAAGGGGGAAGGGCAAAACAAACTGAGGACATCCAAGGTTGTGTCTAGATTTAATGGGGATTAAGTGACCGTCGTGCAGCGCTGATCAGATTCTGTGCATCCGTGCCGTACACCGCGGACTCCTGGAGGGTCTTCCAGACCCGAAGATAGGTGGCGATGCTGTCGGCGTCGTCGATCCACAGCTCTGCGTGCCAGTCTTCGACGACAACAAGGTGCTCGTCGTAGACCCAGAAGCTGTTGCCCGGCCAGATCTTCAAGGAGGCGCTGAAGGGGATGATGCCAAGCTCGACGGTGTCCAGACCGATGACGCCGGCGAGATGGTGGAGCTGCGCTGCGAGAACGGATGGCGGGCAGACCAGGGAGCGCAATGCGCCCTCCCACATCATGATCCGGTACTTCCTGCCTGGTCGGTACAGCCCTTCTTGCCGCTGGATCCGAGCGCGCACGGCATCCTCGGTGTCCCTCGGTGATCGCATGAGATCGGCGTGCCGGACGAAGACGTGTCGGGCGTAGTCCGGGATCTGCACCATGCCGGGAATCAGGCAGTTCTCCCAGATGGTGAGGACTCGTGCCCGGTCGTGCTCAGGTGTGACGGCGTCCTGGACGGCTCGATGCCCTGCAGCCAGCTGGCGACGCCAGGAGCGGATGTGTGACTCGAACCCGCGTAGGCGGGCGAGCAGCTCGTCATACGTCTCGGGCTGACCTGTTCCGTCTGCCCACGCGCGCAAGTCTTCAGCCGTCGCCGTCTGCTTACCGTTTTCGAGCTTGCTGATCTTGACCTTGGTCCATCCGGAGCCAAGCCGCTCCGCTAGCTGTGTACCGGTGAGTCGGCCTCCAGGCGCCGTGAGTCGAAGCTCCCGGAGCCGGATCCCGAGATCCTCGCGTGCCTTCTGATAGTCCGTGCTCACCGGTACGTGCTCACCTGCTTTACTCCTTCGCGTTCATCCGCGCCACGAAGTCCCTGTACGGGATGGCGTAGTGCAGCGCGACGTCACGCAGTCGGTTGTACTGGTTGACCCGCGCCGGCTCCGTGATTAGTTCGACGCCCGTCAGGTTGTCGTCGTTGTCCCAGAGGCACAGGGTGACGATGTGTGAATCGAAGATCCAGAAGTCTTCGTCGGGCAAGTTCACGCGCTTCGCGTCGTCGCGCCACATGTTCCGGACGTCTTCGCCCAGGTCGTCGTTGTGCTCGGCATGGGCAAGTAGGTACAGCTGTCCCTCGGTCGGCGGGTTGTCGACGATGCGGACCCGACCGACGTACGCGCCGTCTCGTGTCTTGGCGCTGATAGTGCGAGCCCAGGCAGAGTTCATGTCCCATGTCGGCGTCTCGCCCCGGACGAACTGGGCGTAGGTGTCAGTGGCCCGGTCCACGGCGTAGCCCTTACGCATCTCCAGGTGCCAGGCGCTGTGCTGGAAGTTCTCGAACATGCCAGCGAACGTGTCCGGATCGAGGATGCGTGGCTCGGTGTCTCGGTCTTTGGGGCCGAAGTCGATCAGTGTGTTGCGCGGTACCACGATCGGCACCTCGTCCTCGTCCAGGTGCTGGAGCTGGGCGATGTCCGCAGGATCGGTGAGCCGCGGACCGTGCACGATGACCTCGCCCGTGTCCAGGTCTTCGTGAACGGCAGGGCACGAACCGCCGCCTGAACCAGTGCCGTTGAAGCGTAGTCGTCGCGCCATGACCAGTTCCTTTCATCGGGGACTGATCCATCAAGCATCACGTAGATCAACGCACCGTGTACCAAGTTCGGTAGGGCTTCATGGATAACATCGCTTAACTTCGACGGGTCGTCAAGAAACTTCGAGAAACTTCCGTAGCGCCCCTCAACACCCCGTTCCTACCGTCCTGTTCATGGTCACGAAGAACACAGACACAGAGCAGGACATCGACCCGTACGCAGTGGTGGAGACCCTGAGAGAGGCCCTCAACGCTGCCGCTGGCATCATCCTGCCGTCCCTACGGGTCGACCCTGCATCCCCTGAACTAAAGCTGGTCGAGTTGGGGCGCGTCCGTGCCGACGTGGCTGCCCGACTGGCGAGCGCACTGCGGCGGGGGAGTCCTGAGTAATGGCCATCAGACTGCCGCTCAACAGCTTGGCCGTGGACACAGCGCACGGCGACAAGATCGGCTACGTCATGGGACACGTGGGCGGGGACACCCAGCTGCGCCCGCCGGGTGGGGGAGTGGAGTGGGACGCCGACCCGAACCTAGTCAGGCCGGCGACCGCCACTGAGGCGCTACGCGCCCGCGTCACCGAGCTCAACCGAGCAGAGCGTCTTGTATGAGCACGTCCACCACGAACGACCTCTCAACACGGTCGGCTGAGTGCGCCCTCGCCGCTCGACCTGACTACGCAGGTCTCCATGCCGACTGCCGCCAGACCAAGAACATCCCGTTGCCCGGCCACCAGGGCATCCTGCTCGTGCGCCGCTGCACGTGCCCGTGCCACGCCTACAACCGCAGCAACAACCCGGCAGCCTCCTCGGCCTGAGACTTTGGCCGGTGGCCTGCATCGTGTTGGGAAGCAGGAGCGCAAAGAGGACCCGCGTACATATGCTCCGCCGACCGCTCTGGATGCCGCCCGCGCCCAGTTAGCCTGGTCTGCTCGGCCGGGTCGACAGCGGCCCTCTTACCCATGCCATAGCTCCCGGGGCCGGGCGCAGAGGCGGTCGCCGCGTGTGGCTTCACCAGTCGGCCTCTGTCCGCGGAAGCTGTGCTCGGACGACCACCGAGACCGCCACGGCCTCCTGCTGGTCCGCTGGGATCAGGTTCCTCATGAGCTGGATCACCTCTGTGCTGAAGAGGGGGTACAGCGCGCAGTCGTCGATGCTCATGGGGTGGCGGTACGGCACTTGGACATCCCGGAATCCAGCCCGCTCCAGCTTGCGTACGAAATCGTCTTCGGACAGCGCCCCGGCCACGCAGCCGGCCCAGGCAGCGGGCTGGGTGAGGATCTGCGGCGGAAGCTCGTCCTGCCCGACGGTGAGGTCGGCGACGCAGAGCCTGCCGCCGGGATGCAGGACGCGTGCGCATTCGGCCATCACGCGGGCTTTCCGGGGGGAGAGGTTGATGACGCCGTTGGAGATGATCAGATCCACCGTGTCGTCCGAGAGCGGGATGGCCTCCATTTCGCCTTCCAGGGCCTCGACGTTCGTCAGCGCGGCGTCGGCCGCGGCGTCGGCGGTGCGCTGGAGCATCTCCGGCAGGAAGTCGAGAGCGATGACACGCCCGGTCGGGCCGGTGCGGCGGGCGGCGAGGATGGTGTCGATACCGCCGCCACAGCCGATGTCGAGAATCGTCTCACCGGGGTGGATGACGGCGAAGCGGAGGTGGTCGGCCACACCGAGCGCACGATCGATGGCGGCCTGGGGAACCTCGGCCAGCTCCTCGGGGGTGTAGAGCTTGCGGGCCACGGCGGCCGTGGACGCCGGGACGTTGCGGTATGCGTCGCGGACAAACTGCTTGACTTCATCGCTGTGCATCAGATCGCGGCTCATCAGCCCAGCTCCTCCAGGGTCTCGTTCAGGCGCCGCAGGACGTCGGCGGGGATGTCCTCACGGCCCGAGCTGCGCAGGAACCTGCGGAGCTCGACGGCGAATTCGAGCTCACCGCAGCAGCGCAGGCACATCCTCAGGTGCTCTTCCACCGCCTCGCGGTCCGCCTGATCGACCATGGCGTCGAGGTACTCCCACAGCCTTCTCACCGCCTCGGAACAAGTGATCAACGCACACCCTCCTTCAGCAGTCCGTTCTCTTCCGCGTAGTCCCACATCTGCTTCTCGAAGAGCTTGCGTCCCCGGTGCAGGTGGGCGAGCACGGTGCCCAGCGGCACCTGGAGGATCGCCGCTGTTTCCTTGGCCAGGAAGCCGTGCATGTAGACCAGGACGAGCGGAACCCGGTAGATCTCGGGGAGCCGCAGCAGCACGGCGTGCACGTCCTCGCACCCGAATCCCTGAAGGAAGTCCAGGTGGAGGCTGTCCGAGTAGGGGAAGGGATCTTCATAGGCGATCTTTCGGTAGAGGGAGAAGTTCTCCGCCTCCTCGAAGTCCACCGGAACCGGTTGCCTGGTCCTGGCCCTACGGCGGTCGCGACAGCAGTTGATGAGAATGCTCCGCAGCCACGCAGCCGCCGCCGCCGGATCGTGGAGCTGGTCGAGCCGTTCGAACGCCTTCACCATGCAGTCCTGCACCGCGTCCTCGGCATCAGCGCCGACCAGGGACCGGGCGATCGCGTAAAGCCGGGGAAGCTCTGCCCGCACCAGTCGGCGGAAGTCTTCCCTGTGGTCGGCCTTGGTGATCTGCACGCCTGCCACACCACCAAAGACGGTTCCTGACGCCGATTTTATTGCGTTTCACCCGGTTGCAATAACTTCGGGCATCCGCGCCGTCTTCATAGCCGAGAGCACCAATCTCGACCGGTCGACGGCAAGGAGGCACCCCATGACCACTGTCACCCATCGGAGGAGCAGGGTCGGCACCGCCGCGAGCCCGGGCACGCTCCGCTTGGGATCCGCGCTCATGGCGCTCGCCGGTCTGGCATTCGTCGGATACGCGGTGATCTTCTTCGTCCGCAACTTCACCGGCGCGTTCCTGGAACTGGGTATCGGTCCTGGCGAGGTGGATGTCGGCCGATCGGACATCAGGGCGTTCAGTCCCGAGCTGTACGACTACATCGCGCACCTGCACATCGCGGTGTCCGGGTTCATCGCGGCAGCCGGACTGGCCACCGCGGCGCTTGCCTGGTTCGGAGTCCGCCGCGGCCTTCTGTGGGCCTACGTCACCGCGATCGGCGTCCCCGTGCTCGGTCTGGCCGTCGCTCTGCCCGCCCACTACCCATACAACCTCGACACCCTCGGCCATCTCGGTCCCATCTACCTGGCCACTGCCGTGTTCGTCGTCGGCGCGCTGATCACCCTGCGGCCTCTACTGGCGGCACGGAGGAAGCGGGACTGATCGCTTATGCCCCCGCGACGGCAGGTCCACCGGCTTGGGCGGCACCTTCGCCCAGGCCGGCGCCGTGCATTCAAGCGAGCGAGGGCGCCTGTACGACCTGGCCCGCCGGCCAACTCTCCGCCGTTCCGTTCTTCGACAGGGCGAGCCCTCCCCCCAGAGGTGGGTGCTGGCCCGCGGTGGCATCGCCTACCGAGAGGCGATCGACATGCCGTTCCGCGAGGCGAGAGGTCTCTAGTACTCCCTGCGTAGGGCCCCGGCATGGGGCAGGTGGGTAAAGGCTCAGGGCCAGCTCTAATTGGGGCCGTGGTCGTAGTGTCTGCGGGTTATTGAGCCGGAACTATTCGATTGCCTGCATGATCGTGTGGCGGACGTGCCGGGAGTGGAAGTAGCGGCGGACGACGTGGGGTTGGCGCTGGCGGCGGAGGAAGCGGCGGGTG
>NZ_JBQQCE010000577.1:0-5490 GCF_052245645.1 Streptomyces sp. KR55
ACCGCCTGCTGTCCGCAGGCAGCCCCGCCGCCCGGCCCCGCCACCAGACGCTGCGCGCGGCCGTCGACTGGAGCCACGAACTGTGCACCGAGCGGGAGCAGTCGGTGTGGGCACGGCTGTCCGTACTCGCCGGCAGCTTCGACCTGGAGACGGCGGAGGCGGTGTGCGCGGACGAGGAAGGGATGCACGCCTACGACGTCCTGGAAGCCGTCGCCGGGCTCGTCGACAAGTCCGTACTGTGCCGCGAAGCAGGCCCCGACGGCGTGCGCTACCGCCTCCTCGACACCCTCCGGCACTACGGCCTGGAGAAACTCCGGCACAGAGCCGACGACGAGACCGCCGTGCGCCGTCGCCAGCGGGACTGGATGCAGCAGCGGGCCGCCGCCTGCGAACGCGCCTGGTTCGGGCCCGGCCAGCGGGAGATCGTGGCCCGGCTGCGCGCCGACCAGGACAACCTGCGCGCCGCCCTCGACTTCAGCCTCACCACCCCAGGCGAGGCCCTCGCCGCCCTGCGCCTGGCCGGCACCCTCTGGTTCTACTGGCACGCCTGCGGCGCCCCGCGCGAGGGCCGCTACTGGCTCGACCGCGCCCTCGACGCCAACCCGGAGCCGACCCCCGAACGTGCCCGCGCCCTGTGGGTCTCCGGACTGCTCGCGGGATGCCCCGAGGACCTCACCCGAGGCCGCCGCCGCGCCGAAGAGGCCCGCACCCTGGCCCGGCGACCCGGCGGAGGCGGCGCACGCCGAGTACGTCCTCGGCGTGATCACCCTGTTCAGCGACGACCTGTCCGCCGCCCTCGACCACTTCCGGACCGCCGCCGCCCGCGGCCGCGTCCCCGGCCAGCACCTCAGCCTCGTCGGCCTCGACCGGGTCGAACTCGCCTGCGCCCTCGGCTTCCTGGGCGAGGCCGACCAGGCCATCGAGGTCTGTGAGGAGACCCGCCGGCTGTGCGAACGGCACGGCGAGGAATGGGTGCTGTCGTACGTCCACCGCATGCTGGCCCTCGCCCACAGCGTGCGGCAGGACCACCGGCAGGCCGAACAGCACGCCCGCGAGGCCCTGCGCCTCAAACTCGCCGTGCACGACGTCGTCGGCATCGGCCTCACCCTCGACCTGCTGGCCCACACCGCGAGCCGGACCGGCGCCCCCGACCGCGCGGCCGTCCTGCTCGGCGGCGCCGACCGCATCTGGGCCGACGTCGACCGGAACCGCTGGGGCTCCGCCGCCCTCAACTCCGGCCGCCGCGACACCGAGACCCGGGCACGTGAGGCCCTCGGAACCGCCGCCTTCGAGCGGTCCTACGAGCACGGCACCGGACTCGGCCTCACGGACATCGTCGGCCACGCCATCGACGAACACCGCCCCGAACAACCCACCGGCGAACGCCTCCAGCCCGACGTCCGCCTCACCCGCCGGGAGACCGAGGTCGCCGAACTCGTCGCCGAGGGCCTCGCCAACCAGCAGATCGCCGACCGCCTGGTGATCGCCCGCCGCACCGCCGAGGGCCACGTCGAACGCATCCTCAGCAAGCTCGGCTTCAGCAACCGCAGCCAGATCGCCGCCTGGGTCACCGCCCGGCGCTGACACCCCGCCCCTACGACCGACAGGAAACCCATGCCTGCCCGACCCGCACTTGCCCAAGGCACCTTCGACCACCGCATGGCCGTCTTCGACACCGACGAGGAGTTCCTGGCAGCCGCCCTGCCCTTCCTCGCCGAAGGCCTCGCCGCTCCCGACGAACCCCCGCCCGTGGCCATCGCCGCCCCCGTCAAACTCGGCCTGCTGCGCGACGCCCTCGGCGGCGACGCCCGGCACGTCGGCTTCATCCCGCACACCGAGTGGTACACCGGCTCCGCCGCCAACGCCGTCGCGCAGGGCGCCGGCTACCTCGCCGCGCACGCCGCCCCGCACGGCCGTATCCACCTCCTCATGGAACCCGACTGGAGCGGCCGGGCCGGCCGCTCCGCGCGCGAGACCGGCGAGTGGATCCGCTACGAGGCCTTCGCCAACCTCCTCTTCGCCCCGCTCGCGACGACCGCCCTGTGCGCCTACGACACCCGCACCGCGGGCGCCGCCGTCGTCGACGCCGCCCGACGCACCCACCCCGGCACCGGCGTCTACGAGGACCCGCTGCGCATCGCCGCCGAACTGGACGCCGTACCGCTGCCGCCGCCCCCGCCGGACGCACACCCGCTGCCCGCCCCGGACCCACACTCCGTACACACCTGGGCCACCGCCCGCGGACTGCCCGCCGCCGACGCCGACCTGTTCGCCGCCGCGGTCACCGAGGCCGCGGCCCCGCTCGACCCCGTCACCCGCGTCCTGCTGTGGGGCGAGGCCCCCGCCTGCGTCTGCGAACTGCGCTCCCCACGCCGCGTCGACGACCCACTCGCCGGTTTCGTCCCACCGCCGGACGCTCAGCCGGCACCCGGCCAGGGGCTGTGGTTCGCCCGGCAGGTGTGCGCGTACGTCGATGTGCGCGACGACGGTGCAGGTGCGGCCGTACGCCTGCAGTATGTGTAACCCCGACCCGTATGCGCGCCCCTGCACAGGTATGGAATCGGGTAGTCCTCCCCGTGTGCCGTACACCCGGTACGGACACCCTGGAGACATGCTGCAACTCTCCGGGGGAGGCCGCCCGGACCCCGACCCCCGGTACGGCGCCTATCCCCAACCACCCATGCGCGCGGGACACTTGAGCGTCGAGTACGACCCGCAGCCGTCAGTCGTCCGCGAGGCCCGCACGGAGGTCCGGCGGCAGCTGGAGGCATGGGGACTGGCGGAGCGGGACGGTACCGGCGACGACGACCTGGTGGCCACGGCCGAACTGCTGGTCAGTGAGCTGGCCACCAACGCCCTGCTGCACGCCGCGACCCCCTTCCGGCTCACGCTGACCGCGGCACACGGCGTCCTGCGCTGCGAGGTCGCCGACCGCGGCCGGCGCCCGCCGCGGGTGGTCGACGCGGGCACCTCGGAGAGCGGCCGCGGGATGTTCCTGGTGGACGCGCTCGCCCGGCGCTGGGGCCACCACCAGGACGGGCCGGGCACGACCGTCTGGTTCGAGCTCGGCACATGCGCGTGCGACGGCTGCGGTCGGCGGCAGCCGTAGCACGCGCAGGCTGTGGTCGGCGGCAGCCGTCGCACGCGTCGCACACATCGGGTGAAGATCCCGTCCGCCCTCTTGTCGCCCGGCCGCCCATGGGCTTACTTGACCTTCATGGCGGACACCACGGGAAACACCAGTGAAACCGGCGCATCACCGGCCCAGAACTCCGACTCCACCCCTCGTAAATCCAGTTGGAAGTACATCGGCCCCGGCATCGTCGTCGCGGCGACCGGCGTCGGGGCCGGTGACCTGGTGGCCACGCTCATCGCGGGCAGCAACTTCGGCTACACCCTGCTGTGGGCCGCGGTCATCGGCTGCCTGGTGAAGATCTCCCTCGCCGAGGCGGCCGGCCGCTGGCACCTGTCCACCGGCCGCACCCTCTTCGACGGCTGGGCGAGCCTGGGCCGCTGGACCACGTACTTCTTCGTCGTCTACGTGGTGATCTGGGGCTTCGTCTACGGCGCGGCGGCGATGTCGTCCAGCGCACTGCCGCTGCAGGCGCTGTTCCCGGACGTCATGGACCTCAAGTGGTGGGGCATCGCCTGCGGTCTCGTGGGCCTGGTCTTCGTCTGGTTCAACAAGTACGCCGTCTTCGAGAAGGTCATGACGGTCCTGGTCGGCGTCATGTTCGTGGTGACGGTGTACCTCGCGATCAGGGTCACCCCGAATCTCGGGGATGCCTTCGCCGGCCTCCTCCCCGTCCTGCCCGACGAGAAGGACTCGATCCTCAACACCCTCGGCCTGATCGGCGGCGTCGGCGGCACCATCACGCTGGCCGCGTACGGCTACTGGGTCAACGCCAAGGGCTGGACCAACACCGGCTGGATGAAGGTCATGCGCCTGGACAACCGGGTCGCCTACGCCACCACCGGCGTCTTCGTCGTCTCGATGCTCTTCGTCGGCGCCGAGCTGCTGCACGCCGCGAACATCGCCATCGAGAGCGGCGACAAGGGCCTGATCCAGCTCGGCGACATCCTGGAGGACGAATACGGCACCGCGACGGCCAAGTTCTTCCTGATCGGCTTCTTCGCCACCTCCTTCACCTCCCTGATCGGCGTCTGGCACGGCGTGAGCCTGATGTTCGCGGACTTCGTGGCGCGCTACCGCCGCCGCGACGCCGCCAAGGGCGAGGAGATCGCGTCGGGCGAGCGGGAGCGCTCCTGGCCGTTCCGTGCGTACCTGCTGTGGCTGACGTTCCCGCCCATCGTCCTGCTCTTCCAGGGCCAGCCGTTCCGCCTGGTCGTCATCTACGGCGTGCTGGGCGCGGCCTTCCTCCCCTTCCTCGCCGGCACGCTGATCTGGCTGCTGAACTCCGACCGCACGCCCCGCGAGTGGCGCAACGGGTGGATGAGCAACGGCATGCTCGTCATCGCCGGACTGCTGTTCCTGGTGCTGTGCGTGAAGCAGATCTGGGACCAGCCGTGGTCGGAGTTCTTCTAGCAGCTACAGCAGGGTGACCCATGCCGGGTCGAGGGCGATCTCGCGGAGCTGCTCCATGGTCAGGGCGGGCGTCTCGCGGGTGGCGTCGGTGTGCTGGGCGCCGGAGTTGATGGCGCTGATCACGACCCGGAAGCCGTCCTTCTTCATGGTGTCGGCGGTCCACATGACGACCCCGGCACCGCCCTTCTCGCCCGGCTCCTTGCTGGTGGCGACCAGCATGCCGTCGGGCAGGGTCTCGGCGTCGCTGTAGAGGTCGCCGGCCACGTCGGACATGTCGGGCTGCACATTGATCTGGACGAGGCTCCGGCCCTGACCGTCGTCGACGACGACGTAGGCGGAATCGGTCTCCTGGCCGCCCTGGGAGACCACCGCGACCCCCTCCGGGAGAAGACCGATGAGCGTCTTCCGGATCGCCGCGCCGTCGACCGCCGGCGGCGTTTCCGGCTCCGCCTCGGGGGTGCCCTTGGGGTCCTGGGGGATCGCGTCGACGGCGGCCCGCCACTGAGGAGCCGCGGCGATGTCCTTCAACTGCGCCATGGACAGGGGCGGTTCGTCCCGTGTGATCGGCTGGTCCTTCTCCGCCTCGGCGTTCCACTCGCTCACGCTGATCTGCTGCCCCTCGGCGGTGACCAGCTCGGCGTGCCAGCGTTTGGTGTCCACGCGCCGGTCCGGATATTCGTACCCCTGGAAGAGCATGAGCACCGAGCCGTCAGACAGCCGGCTGGTGGTGCAACTGTCGTGCGGGACATGCACCTTGTCGGGGCACGTGGTCGCCTCCCGCGCCGACTGGCTGCCCGGCTCGACCCGGTTCAGCCCGACGCTGACCGCCCCGCCGCCCTCGCCGTCGTCGTAGACGACATGCGCGTACGGCGCAAGGGGCTCCTCGTCGGTGCCGCGACCCCGCTCGCCACTGACCTTCCCTTCCGGGAGCAGCATCTTCAGCG
>NZ_JBQQCE010000578.1:0-5448 GCF_052245645.1 Streptomyces sp. KR55
GGGTGGCGATGATCCCGGGACCGGCGGTGTCCAGGGCGAGCAGCGCACCGGGGAAACGGTCGGCGAACAGGTCGACGACCCGGCGCACGTCCGCCCCGGGCAGGAAGGGCAGCACCGCTTCGGCGGCGAGGAAGCAGGGGCCGTCCGACTGCGCGGCGACGGAGTCGGCCCATGCCTCGTCCGTCACCGACGCGGCGATCATCGTGCGGCGGGCAGTGTCGGTGAAGAACGTCCGGCGCAGGTCGATCACGTCGGGCAGGTCGAGGTCGAACCAGCGGGCGCGGCCGGTGTCGACGCGCTCGTACCGGGTGTTGAGGCCCGTGCCGATCTCGACGACCGTGCCGCCCGGGTGTTCGGCCAGGAAGTCGGCCACCCACCGGTCGAACAGGCTGGTGCGCAGGACCGTGCCGATGAGGCTCGGTCCGTTGTCGAAGCGGGCGAAGTCGTAGTCGATCGAGGCCACGATCTCCTCGGCCCGGGCGTCGCGCAGTGCGGCGTCCTTCTTGCGGCTTTCCACCGCGCGTCCGTACAGCGGGATGAGCAGGGTCTCCTGAACCGTACCCAGACGTACACCGTGCTCTGTCATGGCAGTCTCCCGTTTCGGTGTCCGTACCGGGTCGGGCGGTGCCGTGGCTGCGTCCACCGCCCGACCCGGGGTCTCAGGTCCCCGCCATGGCGGCGGAGCGTTCGTGGTCGCAGGCGTCGTCGATGCCGTAGGTGTCCCAGGCGGGGAACGGGTCGTCGGACGGCGGTTCCTCGCCGTCGTGCATCAGGCACTCTGCCAGTGCGGTGTGCAGGGCGTCGGCCTTCAGCTCCGTACCGATGAAGACCAGTTCCTGAGCGTACGGGGCCTTCTCGTCGCGTGCGGCGGACGGCTCGAAGCGGGCGACGGAACCGGCCTGCGACCACAGGCCCGTCACCTGCGGGCGGCTCGCCAGGGTGAAGAAGCCCTTGGAGCGCAGAATCCGCCCATGGTCGCCGCCGTCCAGCTCCTCTGTCACGAAGGTCCACAAACGCCCGGGATGGAAAGGCAGTTCGGAGCGGAACACGGTCGAGGAGATGCCGTACTCCTCCGTCTCCGGAACATGGTCCCCGTTGAGCTCCCGGACCCAGCCCGGCGCCTGCTGGGCGCGCTCCAGGTCGAACAGGCCGGTGTCCAGGACCTGTTGGAGGTCGACCCGGCCGTGGGTGGCGGGGACGACGCGGGCGGCCGGGTTGAGGCGCGCCAGGGTCGCCCGCAGCCGGTCGGCGGTGGCGGCGTCCACCAGGTCGAGCTTGTTCAGCACGATGACGTCGGCGAACTCGACCTGGTCCATCAGCAGGTCGCTGACGGTGCGCTCGTCGTCCTCGTACTGGTCGAGGCCCCGCTCGACGAGTTCGTCGCCGCTCGCCAGCTCTGCCAGGAAGTTGGCCGCGTCGACGACGGTGACCATGGTGTCCAGGCGGGCCAGATCGCCGAGGGTGGCGCCGTCGTCGCGGGCGAACGCGAAGGTGGCGGCCACCGGCATCGGCTCGGAGATGCCGGACGACTCGATCAGCAGGTGGTCGAAGCGGCCCTCGCGGGCCAGCCGGTCGACCTCCTCCAGGAGGTCGTCGCGCAGGGTGCAGCAGATGCACCCGTTGGTCAGCTCGACCAGCCGCTCCTCGGTGCGCGACAGCGCGGCCTCGCCGCCGCGCACCAGCGCGGCGTCGATGTTGATCTCGCTCATGTCGTTGACGATCACGGCGACGCGCAGCCCCTCGCGACTGGCGAGGACGTGGTTGAGCAGCGTGGTCTTGCCCGCCCCGAGGAAACCGGACAGGACGGTGACGGGCAGTCGGCCGTACGGCATACTCGCTCAGCCCTCGGGGCGCAGCAGCCCGCGCTCGTACGCCTTGACCAGGTTCTGCGGCACGAGATGGCTGACGCCCTCGATCGTGACCGGCACGAGCTGCGGCGTGCTCGCCTTCCACTGGGCGCGGCGGTGGCGGGTGTTGCTGCGGGACATCTTCCGCTTGGGGACGGCCATCGGGATCCTTCCTGGGTGCGTTCGTCACTCCCCGGGGGGAGTGACACAGACGCTACATGAAAATGGATCCCATTACTAAGCGGGTCGGGCTCCTGTCCGCGGGGTCGGCCGGTCGAGCAAGTCGGCTAACAGGGTCCGCTGTCCGGCAGGTGCTTCTCGGCCCAGTCCCCGAGCTCCTTGAGGGCGGGTTCCAGGGCGGCCCCGGATTCGGTCAGCCGGTAGGAGACCCGTAGTGGCGGGCCCTCGTCCACCTCGCGCACGACGAGGCCTGCGGCGCCGAGCTCGGTGAGCCGGTCGGAGAGCATGCGCTCGCTGATCCCGGGGATCGCCCGGCGCAGGTCGGCGAAGTGGGCCGGCTGTTCCACGAGTACAGCCACGATCGGGCCGGTCCAGCGCTTTCCGAGCAACTGGAAGACGCGGGTGATGCCCTTGTCCACCCGCTTGCACGCCCCAGCGTCATGGCTCTGCTCGACTGTCATGCCTTCAGGGTACTGTGTCGCCGTACGGGGATGAAAAAAAGTAAGTCCCTGTGTTATTCATAGTTGCGCACGAAGAATTAGCACGGCGGGCGCCTCGCCGTCCCGCAGGCGCCGGCCGATTCACAGCTCATTGGAGATCCCTGATGGCCACGTTGCTGCACATCGACTCGTCCGTGTTCCCCGCGTCTGCCTCCGCGTCCCGGGCCGTGACGGAGACCTTCCGCAAGGCCTGGGAGGAGCAGCACCCGGAGGGCACGGTGATCTACCGCGACCTCTCGACCGAGCCCGTGCCGCACATCACCGCCGACGCCCACACGGCCGGGTTCGCCGATCCGGACGCGCACACGCCCGAGCAGGCGGCCGCCTTCGCCGAGCGGGTGAAGCTGATGGAGGAGCTGGAGCGGGCGGACGCGGTGCTGATCGGCGCCCCGATGTACAACTTCTCGATCCCGTCGACCCTCAAGGCGTGGCTGGACAACGTGATCCTCTTCGGCCGCACCGTGGGCGAGAACCCCTCCGCCAAGGGCACCCCGGTCACCGTCGTGGCCAGCCGCGGCGGCTCCTACGCGCCGGGCACTCCGAGGGAGGGCTACGAGTACGTCCAGAACTACCTGACGGCGATCCTCGCCGACATGCTCGCTCTCGACGTGGACTTCATCGTCCCGGAGCTCACCATGGCCCCGCAGAACCCGGCCATGGCCGAGCTGGTGCCGCTCTTCGAAGCCTCCCGTGAGCGCGCCCTCCAGGACGCGGCCAGCAAGGCGAAGACGCTCGCCGAGCGCCTCGCCGCGTAAGGGGGCCCGGTCCGGTGACGGCGCCCGGCGCCCGCGCGGTGTCGCTGCGGGTGTGCCGGGCGTCGTTCAGAACGCGAGACCGACGTGGGCGAGTGCCTGCTTGAGGAGTACGCCGTGACCGCCCGGCATCTCGCTCTGCACCGCCGGGGAGGCCGCCTCCTGCGGGCTGAACCACACCAGGTCCAGGGCGTCCTGACGCGGCCGGCAGTCGCCGGTCACCGGGACCACGTAGGCGAGGGACACGGCATGCTGACGCGGGTCGTGGTACGGCGTGATGCCCTGGGTCGGGAAGTACTCGGCGACCGTGAACGGCTGCAGGGAGGCCGGGACCCGGGGGAGTGCCACGGGGCCGAGGTCCTTCTCCAGGTGGCGCAGCAGGGCGTCGCGGACACGTTCGTGGTGCAGCACCCGGCCGGAGACCAGGGTGCGGCTGACCGTTCCGTCCGGTCCGATGCGCAGCAGCAGGCCGATGCTGGTGACTTCACCGCTGTCGTCGACGCGCACGGGCACCGCCTCGACGTACAGGATCGGCATGCGGGCGCGCGCCATCTCGAGCTCGTCGGTCGTCAGCCAACCGGGCGTGGTTTCGGTCATGTCAGACATTGCTTGATCATACTTTCAGGTGTCGTCGGAAAACCGGTAGACCCGGAGGGCGTTCTCCCGCCCCGCCCACTGTGCGATCCGCAGTGCGTCGGGCAGGCTCAGCTCGTCGGCGTCCACCCGTTCCCGCAGCAGTCCGGCGAGCCCCTGCCGGAAGGCCAGCGCCCCCAGCGGGAAGAACTCGGCCACACCGTAGGCGTCGGAGCTGTACAGCAGTTTGCGGAACGGGGTGATCTCCATCGCCTCGGCCAGGACCGCCCGGGCCCGGCCGGGACCGACGTAGTGCAGGGTGAGGCCGACGTCGAGGTACACCTGCTCGAACACGGCCGAAAGGTAGGCGGCCTGGCGCTGGTACGGCCAGCAGTGCAGGAGCAGGACCGGGACCGTGCCGGCGGTCAGGTGGAGCCAGTCGGTCAGGTGGGTGGGGTCCGCGCGGTGCAGCCGGATGTCGTTGTCCCCGAAACCGGTGTGCAGCTGGAGGGGGAGGCCGAGCTCGACGGCCGTCCACAGCAGGTGCCGTACGAGGACGGGGTCGTCCAGTCGCCCACCCCCTGTCGCCGACCAGCGCCGGGCCGCCTCGGTGACCTCCTCGGCCGTGGGCCGCGCCGGGTCCAGGTCGAAGCCCGTGCGGTACGCGGCCACCGACTTCACCGCCACCACACCCGGCCGCCGCACCGCCGCCCGCGCGGCCGCCCGGAACGTCTCGGCGTACTCGTCCGGCTCGACGCCCGCCACCGCGACCGCCTCGGCGACGCTCTCCAGCCGTACGACCTCATGCGCGACGGCGCCGCCACCGGCGGCCCCGGCCAGCTCCCCCAGTGTGGTGAGGCCGTCCGGGGCGTACCCGGTGTCGACGCAGAACACCTCCGTCCCCGCCGCGGACAGGAACCGCCGGTTCACCTCCGCCGCGCCGAGCTCGGTCCGGCGGGCCAGGTAGTCCTCGGCGGGGGCGTGCCGCGGCAGGTCGAGCAGGGGTGCGCAGTGGCGGCGGAGGGCGACGCCGACGGGACTGTCGAAGGGGGACATGCCCGGCCACACCTCGCCCTCGGTGATCAGCGACTCGAAGCGCCGCATGGTCACATCCCCGGTGACCACGCCGTGGCAGTGGTGGTCCACGAGGGGCAGCGCGGCGAGCGCCTCCTCGATGGGGCCGGTGCCGCTCATGTCAGTACACCCAGCGGTACGCCGCCGCCACCCGGGCGTCGTCCAGTCCGGCGACGGAGGCGATCTCCCCGCGCCGTACGGCGGTCACCGCATCGGCCAGGACCGGTCCCAGCGCGGCCCGCAGCCGCTCGTCCCCGGTGAACTCCGCGACGGCCTCGTCCAGCGACACCGGCAGCCGGCGCACACCCCGGGCCGCCGCCTCCTCGGCGTCGAGCCGTGCCGGATCCCCGCTGGTCTCCTCGGGCAGCGCCGCGGACGTGGACAGGCCGTCCAGCCCGGCGGCGATGACGCAGCCGAGCGCCAGATAGGGGTTGGCGGCCAGGTCGACGGGCTTCACCTCCAGGTTGGCCGCCTGGTCGCGCAGCCCCGCCGTGCCCGTGATGACCCGCACCGCGGTCTCCC
>NZ_JBQQCE010000579.1:0-5440 GCF_052245645.1 Streptomyces sp. KR55
GTCGTGCCTCCCCCAGTGCCTTAAGGGCCTGGGGGGACCCCCAGGGCGATGGGGGTCCCCCCGCTCGAGCGAAGCCGAGAGTGGGGGAGGGTGGGCGCAGCGGCACCCGCTCGCGTGGGCAAGCCACGCAGCCACGCCAGCCCACAGCACCCCCTCAGATCCGCCGCCGAGCCTTCCGCGCCCGCCGCACCACGGCCGCCGCACCCAGCAGCGCCACCGTCGCGCCCGCAGCCCCCGCCGCAGTGGCGTCCTTGCGCCCCAGCCGCCGCCCGACCACCGTGTGCCGCCCGGAAACCTCCTCCAGCAGCTCCGCAAGCACCTCCTCGTTGGTCCACTGCGGCCGCCACCCGGCGTCATGCAGTCGGCTCCCGCTCACCACCCACGGGTACATCGTGTACGCCAGATCCCCCGCCGGAGACGGTGTGAGCCCGATCCGGTGCAGCCGGGCCGCCGCCCCGAGCGCGACCGCCGAGGGCAGTTCCATGCGCCGGATCCCGCTCAGCTCCTCGACCTCCTCCTGCTCCAGCCACCCGTCGCAGCCGACGGCCAGTTCCCCGTCGACCTTCTCCAGGACGGTGTACTCCAGAGCACTGCACAGGTCCTCGACGTGACAGAACTGCCAGGCGGGCCGCGAACCGGCGACGACCAGCAGCCGAGGGGACTCGAAGTACCTGGTCAGCGCGGTATCGGTGCCGCCGACCAGCACCGCGGGCCGTACCACGGTGACATTGAGTCCCGGATGTGCCCGCGGAGCGCGCCGCGCGAGCCGCTCGATCTCCAGCAGGTCCCCCACCCCTGTGGCCTCCGCGGTGGCGCGCAGTTCGGCGTCCTCGGACAGCGGCAGCTCGTTGTCCGGCAGCGCTCCGTAGACCATCGCCGATGTGCAGAGCACGACCCGGTGGACCCCGGCCGCGGCGGCAGCGGTCAGCACGGTCTGCGTGCCGCGCACGTTGTACGCCGTCCGGGCGGCCGCGTCGGTCTCCAGGTCGAGGTCGAGCGCCAGGTGCACCACCACGTCCGCGCCCCGCAGCTTCTCCGCGATCGCCGGGTCCCGCACGTCGAGGATGTGCCACTGCGCCGCCGCGCACTCTCCACGCCGCTCGTCGATGGCGATGACCTGCTTGATCTCCTCCGACGCGGCCAGCCGCGCGGTGAGCAGCGCGCCGACGCCGGACGCGGCGCCGGTGACCGCGACGACGGGCCCGCGCAGGGCCGACGGGGTTGAGTGGTTTCGCGCTGCGCGAACCTGCGGATCTGGGGAACTCACCGGGTGTCTCCAGCGGTTGTCTTCACATACGAGCGCGAGTGACGCGTACGTACCAGGTGGCATCCATCCTGCCGCAGGCCGTGAGTCGGCGGAGCACCGAGGCCCGAACCGCCCCGGGTGTCTACGCTGGGTGGTGTTGTCGGGCAGTCGTGCCGTCGGAAAGAACCGGCGGCCTTACCAGCCGAGGAATCCCGTGAGTGACACCCCATTCGGATTCGGCCTTCCGCCGGAGGAGCCGGAGAACGGCGACGAGGGCAAGAAGAAGGACGACCAGCAGAGCGGTGGTGGGCAGGGACCGGCCAACCCGTTCGGTTTCGGGCTGCCCGGCGCCGGAGGCTTTGGCGGCCCCGGTGCGGACAATCCGCTCGCTGCCATGTTCGGTTCGCTGAACCCCACCGATCTGGGCGCCGCGTTCCAGCAGCTGGGCCAGATGCTCTCCTACGAGGGCGGCCCGGTGAACTGGGACATGGCCAAGCAGATCGCCCGCCAGACGGTCTCCCAGGGCACGGCGGACGGCTCGAAGGACGCGAGCGTCGGCTCCGCCGAGCGCACCGCGGTCCAGGAGGCCGTCCGCCTGGCCGACCTGTGGCTGGACGATGCCACGTCCCTGCCGTCGGGCGCCGCCTCCGCGGTGGCCTGGAGCCGCGCGGAGTGGGTCGAGGCGACCCTGCCCGCGTGGCAGGAGCTCGTCGACCCGGTCGCCGAGCGTGTCGGCGCGGCCATGGGTGATGTCCTGCCGGAGGAGATGCAGGCCATGGCGGGCCCGCTGATCGGCATGATGCGCTCGATGGGCGGCGCGATGTTCGGTACGCAGATCGGGCAGGCCGTGGGCGTGCTCGCGGGCGAGGTGATCGGTTCGACCGACATCGGCCTGCCGCTCGGCCCGGCCGGCAAGGCCGCGCTGCTGCCGGTCAACATCGAGGCGTTCGGCAAGGACCTGGGCGTACCGAAGGAGGAGGTGCGGCTGTATCTGGCCCTGCGTGAGGCCGCCCACCAGCGCCTGTTCGCGCATGTGCCGTGGCTGCGCTCGCACCTGTTCGGCGCGGTCGACGGGTACGCGCGCGGGATCAAGGTCGACACGGCCAAGCTGGAGGACGTGGTCGGCCAGTTCGACCCGCAGAACCCCGAGCAGCTGCAGGACGCCCTCCAGCAGGGCATGTTCCAGCCGGAGGACACCCCGGAGCAGAAGGCCGCCCTGGCCCGTCTGGAGACCGCTCTGGCGCTCGTGGAGGGCTGGGTGGACGCGGTGGTCCACGCGGCGGCGAAGCCGCGTCTGTCGTCCGCCGACGCCCTGCGCGAGACGCTGCGTCGCCGACGCGCCTCGGGTGGCCCGGCCGAGCAGACCTTCGCCACGCTGATCGGCCTGGAGCTGCGCCCGCGCCGGCTGCGCGACGCCTCCCGTCTGTGGGCGTCCCTCACGGACGCGCGCGGTGTCGACGGCCGGGACGCCCTGTGGGCCCACCCGGACATGCTGCCGACGGCCTCCGACCTGGACGACCCGGACGGTTTCGTGCACCGGGAGCAGATCGACTTCTCCGAGCTGGACAAGATGCTCGGCGAGGCGGCGGACAAGCCGGACCTCAGGAAGAAGGACCAGGGCGAGGTCAAGGACGAGGACAAGGGCGACGACGCCGAGTGAGCCTGCATGACGACGCGGTCCTCGTACTCAAGAGCTACGAGGACCAGCACGAGCTGCGCCAGGCCTACCTCGACCATTTGGCGGAGCGTCCGGACGGCATGTGGAAGGACTGCACGGCCGGGCACATCACGGCCAGTGCTCTGGTCGTCGATCCGCAGCGCGAGCGCGTGCTGCTGACCCTTCACAGGAAGCTGCGCATGTGGCTCCAGATGGGCGGGCACTGCGAGCGGAGCGACAGCACGCTCGCGGGCGCGGCGCTGCGCGAAGCCATGGAGGAGTCGGGCATCGCCTCCCTGCGCCTGCTGCAGAGCGGCCCGGTACGTCTGGACCGCCATCACACGCCGTGCGCCTGGCATCTGGACGTGCAGTACGCGGCGATCGCCCCGCCCGGGGCGCTGGAAGCCATCAGCGACGAGTCCCTCGACCTGCGCTGGTTCGCCTACGACGAGGTCGCGGACGTGGCGGACGACTCGGTGGTGCGACTGCTGGCCGCCACACGCGCCCGCATCTGAACCGGCGTAAGGGGCGGCCGCTCATGGTGGCCGCCCCTTACATCCGTGCCGGACGGACGCTCAGCTCCAGACGTTCCCCTGGTTCTGCCCGCGCGCCCCGTGCTGCCCCATGCCGAACTGTGCGGCCGCACCCTGCCCGATCTGGGCGTTCTGCGGCGGCAGCAGTTCGCTGGGCTGGATCAGCGCATAGCCGGTGCCCATGAAGCTGAGCTCCCAGCCCTCTCCGGTGTTGCCGCGACGCCGCCACACGCCGGAGGAGTGCGTCTGCGCCTGCATCTGCACGCGCAGCCCGGTGGACCAGGCGACGATCGCGTCGGCGTCGCAGTTGACGTACTTGTCGGGCGTCACCTGCATCATCAGCGGCATGCCCGAGGTCATGAGGGCGACCTTGCCGCGGCCGGTGATGTTGAGTTGGTACTTCCCGGAGCCGGAGATGCCGTAGAGGCTGTCCACGGCGATCACCTCATGGTGCAGCGAGGAGTCCATCGCCAGCACATAGCTGCTGTCGACGGTCAGCCCGTCCTGGTCGACGTCCACCACGTGCACGTGCTGCTTGAGGTTGGCGAGATAGACCGTGCCCTGCCCGTGGCAGCGCATCAGGTCCAGGCCCTCGCCGGTGTGCGCACGCGCGCGTGACTGGCTGTTGCTCTGGTACTCGGCGTCGAACTCGACGAGCCCCTGATAGGCGACCATGGTGCCCTTGCGGGCCAGGATGTCGTCGTGGCCCTCCAGGGCGACGCGCAGCATCTGCTTGTTCTGCAGGCTCCAGCGTTCCTGGGTCTGCTGGTCGTTGTGGGCGAAAAGCGGACTCTGCATGGTGTGGTGCTCCCCCTCAGCCCCGGACCCGGAGACGGTCGGTGCTGTCCTCGCTGGGCTGGACGACGACGATGCCCTGGCCGGAGAAGGCCATCTGGTAGGCCTCACCGCTGCCGCGGCCGATGAGCGACTGCGCCTTGAAGCTGCGCTTGCCCTTCACCTTGAGGTTCGGCGACCAGGCGACGAGCGCGTCCGGGTCGACGTACGTCTCGTCCTCGCCGCCGCCACAGTCGACGACGATCGGCTTGCCCCGGGAGGTCAGCGCGACCCAGCCCTGCCCGGAGATCCTGGTGTTCCACAGGCCCTGTCCGGCGAACTTCGCGAGCCCCTTGACCCGCTCCACGCCCCACGTGAGGTGCGCGTCGAAGGCGAGCAGGTTGGTGGCGTTGACGGAGATCCCGTCGCCGTTGAGGTTGATCACGACGACGTTGGCGCCGTAGTCGGCGAGGTAGAGCAGGCCGTCCCCGGAGCACTTCATCAGGGGCGCGCCCTCACCGGTGAGCCAGTCCTTCGCAATCTGCCGGACGGCCGGCGGGTTGGGCTCGTACTGGATGAAGCCTTCGTAGGCGACCATCGACCCCACGCGCGCGAGGAGGTCGTTTCCGGTCTGCATGGCGACCTTCAGCATGTGGTTGCCGTGGTTCTCCATGCGGGCGGTGACGGGTGCGGGGGCGTAGCCCGCGAGCGGCTGGTTCATGACGGGCTCTCCCTCAGATCTCGTACGGCTGGACGACGATGAAGTTTCCGGGCGCGCCGCGGAACTGGAGGTTGACACTCTCTCCGGTGTCGCCGGGGTAGGCGTTGCGACGCATCCGGACCTGGCTGGAAACGACCACCTGGGAGGCGGCCGACCAGGCGACCACGGCGTTGCAGTCGGCGAACGTGGTCGGCGTGACCGGCAGCACGACAGGCGTGCCGTGCGTCTTGACGACGATCGTGCCGGTGCCGGTGAACTGCATCGTGAACAGCGCGCCGCCCGGGATGCCGTGCCCCTCGATGCGGCGGACCTCGTACTGGAGGCTCTCGTCGAAGGCGAGGACGTTCTCGGCGGAGACGCAGATCCCGTCGCCCTGGAGCTCGATGGGGTGCAGCATCATGGAGTTCTCGGCGAGGAACACCTGGCCCTGGCCGGTACAGCGCATCAGCTGCATCTCCTGGCCGGTCGCGTTGCCCACGATCCGGCCGGCGAACCCGGCGCCCTTGTAG
>NZ_JBQQCE010000058.1:0-29969 GCF_052245645.1 Streptomyces sp. KR55
GGGGGCGTCCACCCGGATCGCGGGGATGCGGATGCGGTCCGGCGGCGACGGCGGCAGCGCGGGCGCCGCGGACTGCCGTACGGTCTGGCCGGTGTGTGCCTGGGCGGCCGACGGCTGCGGCGGGGCGTTCGTCCGGGCGCCGCTGCTCAGCAGCCACACACCGGAGAAGAGGGCGACGGTGGTGACGGCCGCTATCGCGGCGTTCCCCGGGTTCTCGACTCTGCGCACACGAGCCTCCTGGCCTGACCCGGTCCCCCTCCGGGCCGCGAGGGGCATCGGACCCGGAGGGGGGCGGGGACTTGCGGTACCGGCGGACGGACAGCGGAGGGTGTCCGTCAGATCCCGTCGCCTCTCGCCCGGCGATGCAGGAGCCAGGTACCGCCCGCAGCGGCGACAGCGAGAGCCGCAACGCCGGCCGCGGTCTGTACGGGGTCGGGGCCCAGGGCGCCGCCGACCCCCGTTTTCACACTTCCCCGGGGGTACGCCTGACCGGCGGCGGAGAGGATGACCACCAGGTCGGCGCGGACCTCCGAGGCGCCCTGGGTGCACTTCACGACGATCTCGTACGTCCCCGGCTGCGCGCTCGGCGGCACCCGGAAGCGTCCGATCTCGTCGCCCTCGTCCTCGTCGGTGCCGGGGGCAAGCGTGAAGGTCCCGGCACCCACCGCGGTGGCGTCCCCCTCCGCCATACCGTCGTCGCCGCAGGCCGAGGTGTTCACGGTGACGTCGTGGCCCGGCACCACGGTGGAGGGATACACCTCGAGCCGGCCGCCTTCCGCACCGTACGCGGGGGCGGACGGCGTGCCCGCGGTGGCGACGGCGAGCGCGGTACCGGTCAGCAGACGGGCGGTACGTCGCATCGGCATGCTCCTTCGAGCTCATCGGGCCCCTGCACTTCCGAGGAAATCCGCACCGGGGCGAGCCCGCTTCCTGAGCGCCTGTCAGAAAATACGATAAATGGGTGTCGCTGGACGCGTCCACGAGCCGTAGTGACCATCGTTTCGGCAGGTCACAGGCGTGCGATGGGCCCGCGGCGGAAAAGAACCCGAAGGGCGTCCGGTGAAGGTGTGAACGGGTGACGAGCCTCGCGGTACGCGGCCTGATGCTCAGGGCTTTGAGCCCTTGACCTGGTCGTAGGGTCCCAGGAAGCGGAAGGTCTTCCCCTCTGCCTGGAACAGGAAGTACAACGCGCCTGCGTTCGGGTCCAGGGTGCTGGTGCCGGTGCTGCCGGTGGTGAAGCTGAGGGGTTTGGCGAGTCCCCGGTAGATGACGTCGAACAGGTGCTGGGCCACGGCCCCCGGTTCGATGTCGGCCTTTCCGCCCAGTCTCTCCAGGGTGCGCGTGACCAGTCCCACGGCGTCGTACGCCTCCGGGGACCAGCGCCCTGGGGCCGTGCCGTACCTCGCGCGGTAGGCCGTCCTGAAGGCGCCGGACACGCTGCCGGGGTCGGTGAAGGGGGTGCCGAACAGCCAGTCCTGGCCCGCGGCTCCGGCCTGCTGGAGGAAGGCCGGGCGCATGATGCGCCAGGTGCCCAGGCGCGGTCCGGTGAAGCCCGCGTCGGCGAGTGCGCGGGCGCAGCGTGCGGCACGCTCGGGCGATGTGCCGCTGAAGACGACGGCCTGCGCCTTGTCGGCGAGGGCGGCGCGGACGGCGGGAGCAAAGTCGTCGCTGTCGGCCGCCACGGGGTAGGCGTTGGTCGTGCCCTCACTGGGCGGCCTCTCCGAGAGCCGGTTGAGGAGAGCCGATCCCGTCCGGCCCGCCGCCTGGTCGTCGATGACGGCGATGCGGTCGAGCGGTTGTACGTGGGTCAGATACCAGCTCAGCGGTACCGAAAGGTAGGACTCGGGCGCCCGGGTGACCCGCAGGGTGCGCGGATTCAACCGCATGAGTCTGTCGTCGTCGACAGAGATCAGCACCATGGCCGTGCGGGCGTCCTCGTAGACCGGGCCGGCGGCGAGCGCCGCGCAAAGCGTGCCGGGGCCGAGGACTGCGCTCACCCTGGCCTCGGTGAAGCGCCGGGCCGCCTGCTGGGCGCGGGCCGCTTCGCCCCGGTCGTCGACGGTGTCGAGGGCGAGGCGGAACGTGATGCCCGCGCGCGCGTTGTGCTGCTCCACGGCGAGCCGCGCCCCGCGCTCCTGCGCCACGCCCTCCGCCTTGTGCGCGCCGCTGAGGTCGGCCTGGAAGCCGAGGGTGTGCACGGGAAGGGCGCCGCCCGAGCCGCCGGTGCCCCCTCGCCCGGCCGCCAGATAGGCGGTGACCCCGCCGCCGACGGCGACCACGGAGGCCGCCGCGCTCCCCATCAGCAGCACGCGCCGTCGGGTCGGAGGGCGGGCGTCCTGCGGGTGCGACGGCGCCGGGCCGGCGGTCGTGTCGTCGCCCGCTGGTTGCCGTGTGGGGCGCCCGGGGGTGGGCACGTCCAGCGCTCGTGCGGAGCGTTCGGCGACCACGCGGAGAACCGCGGGCGGCAGCCAGTGCTCCTTCTGGGCCTCGGGAATTCCCCGCGTGAGTGAGACCCGCGGGTCACGGAGCGCCGCCGCGACCTCGGCGGCTGTCGGCCGCTCGGTCGGGTCCTTGGCCAGGCAGGCCCGGATCAGAGCCCGTAGCTCGCCGGGGACGTCTGCCAGGTCCGGCTCCTCGTGCACCGTACGGAAGAGGACGCCCGCGGCGTATCCGGTGCCGAACGGGCGTCGGCCCGAGGCCGTGTAGGCGAGGACGCAGCCCAGCGAGAAGACGTCGCTGGGCGGGCCGACCTCCCCGGCGCGGGCCTGTGCCTGTTCCGGTGCGAGGAAGCCGGGCGTGCCGACGACGGCGTCGGGTGCGGTGAGCGCGGTGGCGCCCGCGGCGTGGGCGATGCCGAAGTCGATGAGGCGAGGGCCGTCCAGGGCGAGCAGGACGTTGCCCGGTTTCACATCGCGGTGCACAACTCCCGCCGCGTGGACGGCGGTGAGCGCATCGGCCAGCCGGGAACCCAGGGTCCGTACGGCGGCGACGGGCAGCGCGCCGAAGCCGTCGACGGCCTCGACCAGCGACGGTCCGGGGATGAACTCTGTGGCCAGCCAGGGCTCTTTGGCCTCCGTGTCGGCGGCCACGACCGGCACCAGCCAGGGCCCGGTCAGTCCGCGGACCGCCGTCACCTCGCGCCGGAACCGGGTGCGGAAGGCCGGGTCCGCCGCGTGTTCGGCGCGGATCGTCTTGAGCGCGACGAGCGCCCCGCCTGTCGTCCGGGCGAGGTGGACGACGCCCATGCCGCCCGCGCCGAGCCGGGCCAGCAGCCGGTGCCCGCCGATGTCCTCGGGGTCGTCGGCAGTCAGGGGCCGCATCAGAGGTCGACCTTGCCCGCGTAGGAGTACCGGCCGCCCTTCACCTCGTAGCGGAAGATCTCGTACCCGTCGAGCCACTGGTACTTCTCGTCGAACGCGTACGTCCGGACGAGTCCCTTGTACGTGCCCTTCGCCAGCAGGCCGTACAGCCGCTTCCGGGACGGCCGGCCGCCTGCCTCGGTGAGGCGGGTGATGACCATGCGGGCCACGTCGTACGCCTCGGCCGCCCAGTACGGGGGTGCGGAGCCGTAGCGCTTGCGGTAGGCGGTGGCGAAGGTGCGGACGGGCGCGGCCGACGGGTCGATGTACGGGGCGAAGACCTGCCAGCCGTCGGCGGCGGTGCCCGCGGCGGTCAGGAACTCCTGGCCGGCGGCCGGGTAGCCGAGCACGCGCAGTCCGTCGAAGTCCGTCTGCGCGAGGGCGCGTGCGACGGCCGCGGCGCGGGCGGGGGTGCCCGTGTAGACGAAGCCGTCCGGCCGGTCCGCGACCATCTCGGCAACCACCGGTGCGAGGTTCTCGGCCAGCCGCGGTACGACGCGCGGCTCGCCGGCGATCTTGAGGACGCCGAGGCTCTTGAACATGGTGTCGCCGAGCTGCCAGGCCGGGATGCCGCCGTCGCGGTCGATGAGCACGCCCACGCGCCGGGCGCCCTGGGTGTGGAGGGAGTAGGCGGCCGTGCCGGGCAGGTTCGTGTAGCCGGGGACGGCCTGGAGGAAGTGGCGGGGCTCCGCGATGCCGTACACGGACTGCGCGGAGGAGGCCGTGAGCTGGGGGACGAGCTGTTCGTCGTAGCTGTCGAGGCTCGCCCCGGTGGTCTCGTCGCCGGTCGAGCCGATGACGGCGAGCAGGTCGCGGTCGGCGGCGAGGGTGCGGGCCACCTTTGCGGCGCGGGTCGCATCGCCCCGGTCGTCGACTGTCTTGAGGGTGAGGGTGAAGGGCTTGTCCTTGCGGGAGTTGAACTGCTCGACGGCCAGCCGGATGCCGCGCTCCTGGGCCTGTCCGATGGCTTTCTGCGGGCCTGTCAGGTCGGCCTGGACGCCGAGGATCCAGCGACGGGCGCCGGACGAGGCGGTCGGCGCGGGGTCGTCGTCGCGCTGTGCGGCCCAGAGCGCGGCACCGCCGCCGGCAGCAAGCAGGGCCGCGCCGCCGCCGAGCAGGAGAAAACGGCGGCGGCTGGTGGGACGAGGCGCGTGAGTCGGAACTTCCGTCGGCTGCCCGTCCGTTGTCGCATCGAGGGCCGTCGCCTCGATGTCCGGGAGGGCGAGCATCGCGGCGGAGCGGTCCGCGATGAGCCGTACGACGGCGTCGGGCAGCCAGTCGACGGTGTCGTGGGGCGTGTCCTCGACCAGCGTCTCGTCCACCTCGCGGGCGGTGGGCCGGGCGGCCGGATCCTTGGCGAGGCAGCGCTCCAGGAAGGCGCGTGTGTCGTCGGGGACGCCGTCGAGGTCGGGTTCGTCGTGCACGGTGCGGTAGAGGAGGGCGTCCACGGCACCGGTGCCGAAGGGCGGGCGGCCGGTGGCGGCGTAGGAGAGGAGACAGCCGAGGGCGAAGACATCACTGGCGGGCGAGGCGGGCTGCGCCTGGGCCTGCTCCGGGGCAAGGAAGCCGGGTGTGCCGACGACCATGTCGGCCGAGGTGAGCGCCGTCTCCTCGGGGGCACGGGCGATGCCGAAATCGATGAGGCGGGGGCCGTCGACGGCGAGCAGCACGTTGCCGGGCTTGACATCGCGGTGGACGAGCCCCGCGTCGTGTACGGCGGTCAGGGCGCGGGCCAGCATCCGGCCGAGGACGCGCACACCGTGCGGCGGCAGCGGACCGCAGGTGGCGACGGCCTCGGCGAGCGAAGGGCTGGGGACGAAGGCGGTGGCGAGCCAGGGCGCGGGTGCGTCCGGGTCGGCGCCGGTGACCGGCACGGCCCAGGGGCTGTCCACGCCCCCGGCGGCGGCGACCTCGCGGCGGAAGCGCGCGCGGAACTCGGGCTGGTCGGCGTACTCGGGCAGGATCACCTTGACGGCGGCCAGCTCCCCCGACTCGGCACGCCCGAGATAGACGACGCCCATGCCGCCGGCGCCGAGCCGGGCGAGCAGCCGGTGACCGCCGATGCGGGCCGGGTCGGAGGGGGTGAGCTTCTCGGTCATCGGCGGCCGCCCTTCGTGCTGCCGCTCGGCTGCGGTGTGTCCCGCTCGATCGCGGCCCTGAGGCGGGAGCGCATGCCGACGTGCGGATCCCGCAGCCGGTCGAACAGATCTGCCCGGGACCAGCCTTTGGCGCCCTTGGCGGAGACGGCGAGGGTGAACTGGCCGATACGGGTCTGCTCCCAGAGGTACGGGTGGGGACCGCCGACGTCGGCCCCCGTGTACTCCCCGAGCTCGAGGAGGGCGTCATCGGCGTACTCGTTCCCGGATTCACCGAAGGAGCTCGGGACATTGTTCAGGGACGTGATCATCTCGTCCGAGCGCAGCTGCTGCGTGGGGCAGCGCATCATCTCCTCCAGCACCTCGGCGCTCTCCCAGTCGGCCTGCTCGGGGGTGCGGTGCACCGTGACGACGGCGCTCAGCCGGAGCGGGCCCCGGTCGCCGCTCGCCGGTATCTCGTAGGAGCGGGTCAAGGTGGCGAGGACGTCCTTCGGGAGCGCCTGCTGGTGCCAGACACAGTCGTCACCGAGCACCGGCCAGCGCCGCGAGTCGCTCTCGTACGGGGACCGGCGGACGGCGCCGGGGCCGAAGGCGGAGGGTTCTGCGATGACGTCCCGGATCAGCGCGGCGGCCTGGGCCCTCGTCGTCGGCAGTGCGGCAGGATCGATGTCCACGACGGCGGTCGACGACGGACTTGCAGTCGTTGGGGCACCGGCCTTCTGCACAGGCGTCGATCCGGACGGTTCGCCATTACCGGAGGTACAGCCGGCAAGCACTAAGCCGCACACCGCGACGGCGCAGCCGAGGCGCACCGCTTCCCTGATCACGACCACAAGCCCCCCTGGAATCCCCGGTTCACCATGCGTCTGCCGTGATGCTAAGCGGTAACCGGCGTGACACAACGACCGGTTGACGATCACACGGCAGCCGTACCCCAGCTGTCACACACCCGGCACAGCCCTGACACGGCGTCTACGATCCCCACCCCGTGATATCTTTTTTTGAGATCGTATATACGCCCCGAAGGGTGCCGCCTATGTCCCGCACTGTGATCGACCTCGATGACGAGGCACTGGCCGAAGCGGCTCGTCACCTGGGCACAACGACGAAGAAGGACACTGTCAACGCGGCGCTGAGGGAGATCGCGGACAGGCGGCGGCGCGCGGCGGCCGTGGAGCGGATGCGCCGGATGGTCGCCGAGGGGGAGATCGACTTCTCGGTCATCGAGAAGTCCGCGGACACCTCCGTCTCCGGATCCGAGCCGGCCTCCGACACGGAGCATCACGCGACGTGAGCGAGGCCTTTCTCATCGACACCAGCGCGTTGATCCGCTTCTACCGCGGTCAGACCGGGCCGCAGTGGGACCAACTCGTCTGTTCCGGCCTCGTCGGACTGTGTGAGCCCGTACGGCAGGAGTTTCTCCGCGCAGTCGGTGGCCGACCGGCGTACTACGAGGCGGACGGGCTGCTCCGGGAGACGTTCCCCTACTACCCGATGCGTGACTGCGTCTGGGAGGACACCGCGGCGCTTCAGCAGGACCTGGCCGACCGCGGTTGGCACCAGTGCGCGAGCCCGGTCGACCTGCTGGTGGCCGTGACCGCTCAGCACCACAAGTTGACTGTGCTGCACCAGGATTCCGACTTCGACACCATCGCTCGTGCCACGGGGCAGCCGGTGCGCCGGATTGTCGACTGAGCCATTCGACCGAGCCGTTCGAACTGAGCCATGCGGACGGCCGCCCCGGTACCCCTCCGAGGCGGCCGGTTGAACGCATGCTCGGATCAGCCCACGTTCACCGCACTCCAGGCCGCCGCCACGGCGTCGTACTCCGTACTCCCCGCCCCATAAAGATCCCGCGCCGCGTTCAGCGTCGCCGTCCGCGCCCCCGCGTAGTCCGTCGACGACGTCATGTAGACCGTCAGCGCCCGGTACCAGATCGCCCCCAGCGCGGCCCGCCCGATCCCGGTGACCGTCGAGCCGTCGCAGGTGGGGGAGTTGTGGGCGACGCCGTTGATGGTCTTGGGGCCGCTGCCCTCCGCCAGGAGGTACGCGAAGTGGTTGCCGATGCCGGAGTTGTAGTGGACGTCCAGGTCGGCCGCCGAGCTGCTCCAGCAGTCCACGGAGACACCGTCCTTGGACGGCTTGTCCATGTACCGCAGCGCCGACCGGCCGAAGCCGGACCGGACGATCTTCTCGCCGATCAGCCAGTCGCCCACGTCGTTCGCGTTGTTGGCGTGGAACTCCACCAGCGTGCCGAAGATGTCGGACGTCGCCTCGTTCAGCCCGCCCGACTCGCCCGAGTACGTCAGCGCGGCCGTCTTCGACGTCACGCCGTGGGACATCTCGTGGCCGGCGACGTCCAGGGAGACCAGCGGCCCCATCTGCGTCCCGTCACCGTCGCCGTACGTCATGCAGAAGCAGGTGTCGTCCCAGAAGGCGTTGTTGTAACGGGTGCCGTAGTGCACGCGGTTGTACGAACCCTTGCCGTCGCCCGCGATGCCGTTGCGGCCGTGTACGTTCTTGAAGTAGTCCCAGGTCACGTCCGTGCCGTACTGCGCGTCCACGGCGGCCGAGGCGCGGTCCGTCGTCGTGCCGTCGCCCCAGTGGTTGTCCGCGTCCGTGAAGACCGTGGCGGGGGCGCGGGTCAGACAGAGGGTGCCGAGCAGGCACAGGTCCACGTTGTTGGCCGCATCACCGGTGTACGTGTTGCCGCGCGTCGGGTCCTTCAGTTCGTACGCCGATCCCGTCGACGTCGTCGACAGCGGCACCGTCCCGCCGTACAGCGAACGCCCGTCGCCGGTGGCCGACTCCAGTGTGTCCCAGGCGTCGATCTGCGCGCCCGTGCGGGCGTCCGTCAGTACCGTGCGGGCGACCGGGTTGCCCTGCGCGTCCAGTGCCACCGCGTTCGTGCGCCACGCCAGCTTCGGTGAGCCGTGCAGGGCGTCGACGACCAGCTCCGGCTTGGCCGTCAGCCGCTTCAGTGTCTCGCCGAGGTGCGTGGCGCGCAGGGCGTTCGCCGCGCGGTCGGCCGCCTTCGGGGCGGAGAGGGTGGGGGTGATGCCGGTCAGCGAGAGGGGTGTGCGGGTCGCGCGGTTCGCGCCGCGGTAGGTGCCGTCCGGTGTCAGGTGGATGACGAAGTCGCCGCCGAGGACCGGGAGTTGACGGTACGTGCGGTCGTAGCGCACATGCTGGGTGCCGTCCTGGTCGATGACGACGTCCCGGACCTCGGTGTCCTGGGCGGCGGTGAGGCCCAGGCTCGCCGCGTGGTCGGCGAGGGCCCGCGCCCCGTTCTCGATCGCTGTCGCGCGGGTCGGCCGGTCGGCTGCGCCGGCGCCGGGGGAGAGTGCCGCGGCGAGCAGGATGGCGGCGGTTGCGGCCACACCGGCGGTGACAGGACGGGAACGTCGGACATGCCGTATCCGGCTCATCGGTCTCCTTGAAAACGCGCCTGAGTGGGGGGTGGCGCTGATCTTGACCGAGATTTAAGGGGTCATGACATGGCGTGTCCAGAGCAATTACAGGAGGCCGTGTGAGGGGTGAGAATCGTTCCTGCAAGGCTTCGGTAGCGCTCTCGTGCAGGTGGGAAAGAGTGAGACTCCCGTTCTTCGTCTACGGCACCCTCCGCCCCGGCGAGCCCAACCACGACCTCTTCCTGCGCGGCCGTACGAGCGCCGAGGAACCCGGCCGCCTCAGCGGCGCGGTGCTGTACGACGGCCCGGGCTATCCGTACGCCGTGGAGGAGCCGGGAGGAGCGGTGAGCGGCGACCTGGTCACCGCGCGGCCCGAGGCCTACGACGAACTCCTCGCCGCCCTCGACCGGTTGGAGGAGTACCTGCCGGGCGACCCGCGCAGCCTCTACGAGCGGGTCGAACGCGAGGTCGTCCGGGATGCCGACGGGGCGGCGGTCCGCGCGTGGGTGTACGTCGCCGCACCCGCCGTCGCCGCCCGGCTACGGGCCCGCGGCAAGCTCATCGAGGGCGGCGACTGGCGGGCACGGCGCCGGTGACGGCTGCCGGTGAACTGGCGGGACGGTCCGGGCGATCGACTGACGGGCCCCTCGCAGTGCGCGATGGGGCCCGGAACAGACGGTGAGCTACGCCGCTACGCCTTCACGGCCTCCACCCGCACCGCGCACGCCTTGAACTCCGGCATCCGCGAGGTCGGGTCCAGCGCCGGGTTGGTGAGCGTGTTGGCGCGGCCCTCGCCCGGCCAGTGGAACGGCATGAAAACGGTGTCCGGCCGGATGGACGCGGTGATCCGGGCCGGCGCCACCGCCCGCCCCCGCCGGGACACGACCGCCACCGGGTCGCCCTCGGCCGCGCCCAGCCGCTCCGCCAGCCGTGGATGCAGCTCCACGAACGGGCCGGGCGCGGCGGCGTTCAGCTCGTCGACCCGCCGGGTCTGGGCGCCGGACTGGTACTGCGCCACGACCCGCCCGGTCGTCAGCAGCACGGGGTACTCGGCGTCGGGTTCCTCGGCGATCGCCCGGTGCGAGACGGGCGCGAACCGGGCCCGCCCGTCCTCCGTGGCGAACCGGTCGAGGAAGAGGCGGGGGGTGCCGGGATGGACCTCGGCGTCGGTGCCGTCCTGTGCGGCCGGGTCGTCGGGCAGCACGTCCAGCGCCGCGTCCTCGCCGTCGTCCGGCGCCACAGCAAGCGCCGCGTCCTCGCCGTCGCCCGGCGCCACAGCGGGCGTGGCGTCCCCGCCGGACGCCGGCGCCGCGCCCGCGCGGTCCTCCGCCGCGTCGGGAACCGCCGGACACGGCCAGAACACCCCGTTCTCCTCCGCCAGCCTGCGATACGTGATCCCGGAGTAGTCCGCGGGCCCGCCCGCGCTGGCCCGGCGGAGCTCCTCGAAGACCTCCTCGGGGTCGGTCGGGAAGCCCTTCTCCACCCCGAGCCGGGCGGCCAGTTCGTGCATGACCTCCAGGTCGCTGCGCACGCCCTCCGGCGGAGTGATCGCCCGGCGCCGCAGCAGCACCCGGCCCTCGAGGTTGGTCGTCGTGCCGGTCTCCTCCGCCCACTGCGTCACCGGCAGTACGACGTCCGCGAGGGCGGCCGTCTCCGACAGCACGACATCGCACACGGCGAGGAAATCAAGGGACCTGATCCGCTCCTCCACGTGGGCGGCGCGCGGCGCCGACACCACCGGGTTGGAGCCCATCAGCAGCAGCGCCCTGATGTCCGTACCCAGCGCGTCCAGCAGCTCGTACGCGCTGCGCCCCGGCCCCGGAAGCGAGTCCGGGTCGACGCCCCACACCTCGGCCACGTGCCGCCGGGCCGCCGGGTCGGTCAGCTTGCGGTAGCCGGGCAGCTGGTCGGCCTTCTGGCCGTGCTCACGTCCGCCCTGTCCGTTGCCCTGCCCGGTCAGACAGCCGTAGCCGGACAGGGGCCGGCCCGCGCGGCCGGTCGCCAGGCACAGGTTGATCCACGCGCCCACCGTGTCCGTGCCCTTGGACTGCTGCTCCGGCCCGCGCGCGGTGAGCACCATCGCGTTCTCCGGCGTGCAGAACAGCCGTACGGCTTCCCGCAGTTCGGGAACGGACACGCCGGTGATCCGCTCCACCTGCTCCGGCCAGTGCGCCATCGCGGCGGCCCGCGCGTCCTCCCAGCCGGTCGTGCGCTCCCGGATGTACTCCTCGTCCGTGCGGCCCTCGGCGACGATCAGGTGCAGCAGCCCCAGCGCCAGCGCGAGATCCGTGCCCGGCCGCGGCGCGAGGTGCAGGTCGGCCTGCTCGGCGGTCCTCGTCCGGCGCGGGTCGACGACGATCAGCGTGCCGCCGTTCTCCTTCAGCTCGGTGAAGTAGCGCAGCGCGGGTGGCATGGTCTCCGCGGGGTTGGACCCGACGAGGATCACGCATCCCGTCTTCGGGATGTCCTCCAGCGGGAACGGCAGCCCGCGGTCCAGCCCGAACGCCTTCATGCCGGCCGCGGCGGCCGACGACATGCAGAAGCGCCCGTTGTAGTCGATCTGCGAGGTGCCGAGCACGATCCGCGCGAACTTGCCGAGCGTGTACGCCTTCTCGTTCGTCAGCCCGCCCCCGCCGAACACGCCGAGCGCGTCCGGCCCGTGCGCGGAACGGATCGAGGACAGCCCGTCGGCGATCCGGTCCAGCGCCTGAGCCCAGGTCGCGGGCACCAGGGAACCCCCCTCGCGCACCAGCGGCGAAGTGAGGCGGACGCTCGATGACAGCACCGCCGGAGCCGTACGGCCCTTGCCGCACAGCGCGCCCCGGTTCACCGGGAAGTCGGCGCGCTCCAACACCTCGACGCCCCCGTCCGGCGAGGGCGTCAGGTTCATCCCGCACTGCAGGGCGCAGTACGGACAGTGGGTGGGCGTCGAGGTGCTGTTCATGCCGTTCAGCGTGCTTCGGCCGTGTTACGTGCCGTGACGGCCCTTTGTTACACGGCCGCGAAGCTGACCTCCCCGCCGCCGTGCGGGCGCCGTGAGGGACAGGTCACCGAGCCTCCGCGAGCGCCCGCTCCACCCCCGGTTCGGCCGGCCCGAGGAACCGGGGATCCGGCCGGAACACGGCGTCCAGGGCCGCCTTGCCCGCCGCGACGATCTCCCGCACGCCCCCGTAGTACCAGGTCCCGTCGTGCCGCTCGTCCACCCCGACGCCGTACGACGTCACCCCCGCCGCCTCGCACAGCGCGACCGCCCGCCGGATGTGGAAGCCCTGGCTGATCAGCACGGCCTCGTCGACGCCGAAGATCTTCCTGGCGCGCACACAGGAGTCCCAGGTGTCGAAGCCCGCGTAGTCGCTGACGATCCGGGCGTCCGGGACGCCGTGCCGGGTCAGATACGAGCGCATGGCGTCCGGCTCGTCGTAGTCCTCGCGGCTGTTGTCGCCGGTCACCAGAACGACCTCGACCCGGCCCGCACGGTACAGCTCGGCCGCCGCGTCCAGGCGGTGGGCGAGGTACGGAGACGGCTCGCCGTTCCACAGGCCCGCACCGAAGACCACGGCCACGTCGGTGCGGGGCGCGTCGGCCGTGCTGCGCAGCCGGTCGCCGGTCGCGACGTGCATCCAGGCCGACGGCAGCAGCGCGAGCACGCACAGGGCCATCAGCGCCTGCACCAGCCGGCGCTGCCCGGTACGGGTGCGCGGCAGACGCGGTCGGCGGATGCGCATGTCGGGACGCCCTCTCGGTCGGTTGCGACAGGAAAAGACGCCGCCGCGGGTGCTCAGGTTGCGTGACCAGTCTCACGCCAACCCGATGAAACCGCAGGTCGGGCCGCCTCACACACCTGGGGGACCGTACGGTGAACCTGCGGAAAAGACCTGTGACGCTCACGCAACGGCACGGCAACGTCGTGGCGCCACGATCGGTTCATGACGGCGTCGCTTCCGCTTTACGACGAGTCCGACCACCGCCCCGGCAGCCCGCTGTCCGGTGGCGTCCACCTCGACAGTACGGCGCAGATCATGAACCGGATCACCACCCGGCTCGCCAGCCGGCTCAGCCTCGTCTCGCGCGACGGCACGCCCCGCCCCGCGCGGCCCGCGCTCGTCCTCGTGGCGCACGGCAGCCGCGACCCGCGCACCCTCGCCACGGTGCACACGCTCATCGAACGCGTCCGCGAACTGCGCCCCGGCCTGCCCGTCCACCTCGGCCACATCGAACTGAACGAGCCCCTGCTGCCCGACACGCTGGCCGCCCTCGGCGACAGCGAGGCGATCCTCGTCCCCCTCCTCCTCAGCCGCGGCTACCACATCAAACAGGACATCCCCGACATGGCCGCCGCGGCCGACGCCCGCACACAGGTGGCCGCCCCGCTGGGCCCGCACCCCCTCCTGGTGGAGACCCTGTACACCCGCCTGGTCGAGGCGGGCTGGCCCACGACCATGACCGAGGCGGAGCGCAGGGAGAGCGCCGTCGTCCTGGCCGCCGCAGGCTCCCGCGACCCCGACGCGGCCCTCGACACCGGCCACACGGCCCACCTCCTCGCCGACCGCCTGGGAGTCCCGGTCCTCCCGGCCTACGCCTCGGCCGCCACCCCGACGGTCCCGGAGGCCGTACGCACCCTCACGTCCCGTGGCCGCTCCCGCATAGCCCTGGCGTCCTACTTCACGGCCCCGGGCCGCTTCGCCCAGGAGTGCGCCGACGCAATCCCCGGAATCACCGCAGCCCCTCTGGGCGCCCACCCACTGATGGCCCACCTGATCCTGCACCGCTACGACCAGACGCTGGCGACGACGGCAACCACGGAACCGGCGCTGGCATCAGCAGGCTAGGGGCGCGGGGCTGTATCGATATGCGGCTCCGCCGCGTGGGCGCGAGAAACCACAACGAGCCGGCACCCGCAAGACGACGAATCCCGGCAGACGAGTAGGCGCACACACACCCCCTCCTCCACTTACTGTCGAGACATGGCAGGCGCACCCCAGCAACACGAGAACCACATCCCACCCCCCGGCTACGACCCGACGTCAGTCGAACGCTGGGCCCCCGAAAAAGACAAACGCCCCGGCCGCACCGCCTTCCAACGCGACCGCGCCCGCATCCTCCACTCCGCCGCCCTGCGAAGACTCGCCGGCAAAACCCAGGTGGTGACCCCCGGCGGGACCAGCAGTCAGGCCTGGGACCCCAGCCCCCGCACCCGCCTCACCCATTCCCTCGAATGCGCCCAGGTCGGCCGCGAACTCGGCGCAGCCCTCGGCTGCGACCCCGACCTGGTGGAGGCCGCCTGCCTCTCCCACGACCTCGGCCACCCCCCGTTCGGCCACAACGGCGAAGAGGCACTCAACGAATTCGCCCACGACTGCGGCGGCTTCGAGGGCAACGCCCAGTCCCTGAGGCTCCTCACCCGCATCGAACCCAAACGGTTCACCCCGGAGGGCTCCGTCGGCCTCAACCTCACCCGCGCCGCCCTCGACGCCGCCACCAAGTACCCCTGGCCGCGCGGCGCCCACCCCACCGACCCGGCGTCCCGGAAGTTCGGTGTGTACGAGGACGACCGCCCGGTGTTCGACTGGGCCCGCAAGGAGGCCCCCGACACCCGCATCTGCTTCGAGGCCCAGGTCATGGACTGGTCGGACGACGTGGCGTACTCGGTGCACGACGTCGAGGACGGCCTGCACGCCGGCCACCTCGACCCCAACTTCCTGCACGCCGAGCCCGAACGGCAGGCAGTGTTCGAGGTCGCCATCGGCCGGTACGTCCCCGCCGACACCGACCCCGCCGAACTGGCCGAGGCCCTCGACCGGCTTCTGGACGAGGAGTGGTGGCCGCACGGCTACGACGGTTCGGCCGTCGCCCAGGCCCGTCTGAAGGACGCCACCAGCCAGCTCATCGGCCGCTTCTGCCTGGCTGCCGAGGCTGCCACCCGCGCGGCGTACGGCGGCGGCCGGCTCACCCGGTACGCCGCCGAACTGGTCGTCCCGCGCGAGACCCGCATGGAATGCGCCGTGCTGAAGGCCGTCGCCGACCGGTACGTCATGCAGCGCGCCGAGCAGACCCGGCTCCGCGCCGACCAGCGGGTCGTCGTCGCCGAACTGGCTGAGGCGCTCACCGCCCGCGCCCCCGACGGACTGGACCCCCAGTTCCGCGCCCTGTTCGACCAGGCCCCCGACGACCGCGCCCGCAAGCGGGTGATCGTCGACCAGATCGCGTCCCTGACGGACGCCTCGGCCCGGTCGCTTCACGTAAGGCTGACAGGTCACCTGTGAGACTGATGTGACGGGGGCGACCTGGAGGGACTCGAAGGTGACCCTCCGTGGCCTGATCGGGTCACCCCCTCTTCCCGCGCCTCGCTCAGTGCGGGACGCTCGCATGTGGCGGCACGTTTAAGAGGAGGCATCAAGTGGTCGACGCGGATCAGACATTCGTCATCGTCGGAGGGGGACTCGCCGGCGCGAAGGCGGCCGAGACACTCCGCGCGGAGGGCTTCAGCGGCCGCGTGATACTGATCTGCGACGAGCGCGACCACCCGTACGAACGTCCGCCGCTGTCCAAGGGCTATCTGCTCGGCAAGGAAGAGCGCGACAGCGTCTTCGTGCACGAACCGGCCTGGTACGCGCGCAACGACATCGAGCTGCACCTCGGCCAGACCGTCGACGCCGTCGACCGTACGGCGAAGACGGTCCGCTTCGGCGAGGACGGCACCGTCGTCCGCTACGACAAGCTGCTGCTGGCCACCGGAGCCGAGCCGCGCCGCCTGGACATCCCCGGCACCGACCTCGCCGGCGTCCACCACCTGCGCCGCCTCGCCCACGCCGAGCGGCTCAAGGGCGTCCTCGCCGCCCTCGGCCGGGACAACGGCCACATCGTGATCGCCGGCGCCGGCTGGATCGGCCTGGAGGTCGCGGCGGCGGCGCGTGAGTACGGCGCCGAGGTCACCGTCGTCGAACAGGAGCAGACCCCGCTGCACGGCGTCCTCGGCCCCGAGCTCGGTGCCCTCTTCGCCGAGCTGCACCGTGAGCACGGCGTCCGTTTCCGGTTCGGCGTCCGGCTGACGGAGATCGTCGGCCAGGACGGCATGGTGCTGGCGGCCCGTACGGACGACGGGGACGAGCACCCGGCCCACGACGTTCTCGCCGCGATCGGCGCGGCCCCGCGGGTCGCGCTCGCGGAGGCGGCGGGACTGGAGCTCGCCGACCGTGCACAGGGCGGGGGCATCGCGGTCGACGAGCGCCTGCGCACCTCCGACCCCGACATCTACGCCGCCGGTGACGCCGCCGCCTTCCCGCACCCCCTCTTCGGCCGCCGGCTGCGCGTGGAGCACTGGGCCAACGCCCTCAACGGCGGCCCGGCGGCGGCGCGGGCGATGCTCGGCCAGGACGTCACGTACGACCGCGTGCCCTATTTCTTCTCCGACCAGTACGACATGGGCATGGAGTACTCGGGCTGGGCGCCCCCGGGCTCGTACGACCAAGTGGTGATCCGGGGAGACGCCGGGAAGCGTGAGTTCATCGCGTTCTGGGTGAAGGAGGGGCGTGTGCTGGCCGGGATGAACATGAACGTGTGGGACGTCACAGACCCGATCCAGCAGCTGATCCGCTCCAGGGCCCAGGTGGACACGGAGGCGCTGGCAGACCCGCACGTAGCGCTGGACAGCCTCATCCCGTAGCCGACAGGACTGTCGGTCCACCACCGTACAATTCACGCGTGGCAGGACGGATCAACGACGAGGACGTGAAGGCGGTACGGGACGCGGTCCCGATCGACGCCGTGGTGTCCGAGTACCTCCAGCTGCGCAACGCGGGCGGCGGCAACCTCAAGGGCCTGTGCCCGTTCCACGACGAGAAGTCGCCGTCCTTCCAGGTCAGCCCGAGCAAGGGACTCTTCCACTGCTTCGGCTGCCAGGAAGGCGGCGACACCATCACGTTCGTGATGAAGGTCGACCACCTCTCCTTCTCGGAGGCGGTCGAGCGACTCGCCGCCCAGGCCGGCATCACCCTGCGTTACGAGGAGGGCGGCTACAACCCCGCCCACCAGCGCGGCGAACGCATCCGCCTGGTCGAGGCCCACAAGATCGCCGCGGAGTGGTACGCGGAACAGCTCGCCACCAGCCCCGAGGCGGAGACCGGCCGCCTCTTCCTCGCCGACCGCGGCTTCGACCAGGCCGCCGCCGTCCACTTCGGCGTCGGCTACAGCCCCCAGGGCTGGGACCACCTCACCCGCTATTTGCGTGGCAAGGGCTTCACCGACAAAGAACTACTCCTCTCCGGCCTGGCCCAGGAGGGTCGCCGCGGCCCCATCGACCGCTTCCGCGGCCGCCTGATGTGGCCGATCCGCGACATCGGCGGCGAGGTGGTCGGCTTCGGCGCGCGCAAGCTGTACGAGGCGGACAACGGGCCGAAGTACCTCAACACCCCCGAAACCGCGATCTACAAGAAGTCCCAGGTCCTCTACGGCATCGACCTCGCGAAGAAGGACATCGCCAAGACGTCCCGCGCGGTCGTGGTCGAGGGCTACACGGACGTCATGGCCTGCCACCTGGCCGGCGTCACGACCGCCATCGCGACCTGCGGTACGGCCTTCGGCGGCGACCACATCAAGATCCTCCGCCGGCTGCTGATGGACAACGGATCGGCCCGGGTGATCTTCACCTTCGACGGCGACGCGGCCGGCCAGAAGGCGGCGCTGCGGGCCTTCGAGGACGACCAGAAGTTCGCCGCCGAGACGTACATCGCGATCGCCCCCGACGGCATGGACCCCTGCGACCTGCGCCTGGCGAAGGGCGACGACGCGGTCGCCGACCTGGCCGAACCCCGCACCCCGCTCTTCGAGTTCGCCCTCCGCCAGATCGTCGGCCGCTACGACCTCGACACCCCCGCGGGCCGGGCCGCCGCGCTCGACGAGGCGGCCCCCATCGTCGCCCGCATCAAGAACAGCGGCGCCCAGCACGAGGTCGCCGTCCAGCTCGCCGGCATGCTCGGCATCCTCGACACACAGTTCGTGGTCAAGCGGGTGGCCCAGCTGGCGCGTTGGGCGCGCGACCGGGGCGGCAAGGGCCCGGCGCCCAGCGCCCCCCGGCAGTACGAGGCAGCGGCGGCCCGCCCGACGCCCTCCGGACCGGCCCTGAACCTGCGCAACCCGGTCTACGCCACCGAACGTGAACTCCTCAAACTCGCCCTCCAGCGCCCGGAGTTGGTCTCCCCGGCCTTCGACGCATACGGCATCGACGAGTTCACCGCCCCGCCGTACGCCGCCGTACGCCAGGCCATCCTGGACGCGGGCGGCGCCGAGTACGGGGTCCAGGACCCGCAGGAGTACCTGGTCCGCGTCCGCGAGGCGGCGCCCGACGACCGGGTCCGTGCCATGGTCACGGAACTCGCGGTCGAGGCGATCATGCGCCGCACGGTCGACGAGGTGTACGCCGGAGACCAGCTCGTCATGGTCCGCCGCCGCGCCGTCGACCGCCGTATCCAGGACATCCAGTCCGCCCTGACCCGCCTCGGCACGAACGGCGACCCGGCCCAACTGGCCGCCGTACAGAACGAGTTGTGGGTGCTCCAGCAGTACGGCCAGGCGTTGCGGGAGCGGGGCGCCGCCGCCCTCTGAGGCCCGCCGCGCGGGTGCTGTCTCCGTCCGGTCACTGCCCGGACGCAAAAAGTCACCGCACGCCCCTCGTGGCGGAGATGTGTCTTACCCCACACTGGGTTCCGGTGCCTGAGTCCCCGGAGCGCGGCCGATCCGTCCCCCACGGGTCCCTTACCCCCGCGGTTCCCCTCATCGCGTACGGGACGGACAGCGGCGAGGCCGCCGACTCCGCCCCCCGAGCAGCGCTGCCGCACGCCTCAGCAGCGATCACCCTGGAGGTCGCCCCCGTGCAGACCCAGACCCTCATCCAGACCGACATCACCACGGACGGTGCGGAGCCGGACGCGGAGGCCGACATGCTCGTGGCCGTACCGCCGCAGAGCCGTGTCGCACACCACCCGGAAACGGACAAGAGGACGGAGGCGGAGGCGGAGCCCACGGTCACCCCCGCAGATCCCCCCGCCGAAGCAGAAGAAGTCCCCGAGCCCGAGCCCGTCGAGCCGCCCGCCCCCGGTCGTATCGACACCAGCGGCCCCGCCTCGGACCTGTTCCGCCAGTACCTGCGCGAGATCGGCCGTATCCCGCTGCTCACCGCGGCCGAGGAGGTCGAACTCGCCCGCCGCGTCGAGGCCGGACTGTTCGCCGAGGAGAAGCTGGGCAGCGCCCCCGACCTGGACTCCCAGCTGGCCCTGGACCTCGACCGCCTGGTCGTCATGGGCCGCATGGCCAAGCGCCGCCTGATAGAGGCCAACCTGCGGCTCGTCGTCTCGGTCGCCAAGCGGTACGTCGGCCGCGGCCTGACCATGCTCGACCTCGTCCAGGAGGGAAACCTGGGCCTCATCCGCGCAGTCGAGAAGTTCGACTACGCCCGCGGCTACAAGTTCTCCACGTACGCCACCTGGTGGATCCGCCAGGCCATGTCCCGCGCCCTCGCCGACCAGGCCCGCACCATCCGCGTCCCGGTGCACGTCGTCGAGCTCATCAACCGCGTCGTACGCGTCCAGCGCCGCATGCTGCAGGAACGCGGATACGAGCCGACCCCGGAAGAGGTCGCCGCCCACCTCGACCTCCCGCCCGAGCGGGTCGGCGAGGTTCTGCGGCTCGCCCAGGAACCGGTCTCCCTGCACGCCCCGGTGGGCGAGGAGGAGGACGTGGCCCTCGGCGACCTCATCGAGGACGGCGACGCGGCCAGCCCGGTCGAGTCGGCGGCGTTCCTCCTCCTCAGGGAGCACCTGGAGGCGGTCCTGTCGACACTGGGCGAGCGCGAGCGCAAGGTCGTCCAACTCCGCTACGGCCTGGCGGACGGCCGCCCGCGCACCTTGGAGGAGATCGGCCGTATCTTCGGCGTGACCCGGGAGCGGATACGGCAGATCGAGTCGAAGACGCTCAACAAGCTGAGGGACCACGCCTTCGCGGACCAGCTGCGGGGCTATCTGGACTGAGCTTTCTTCGCCCCCTCCCGCCCCTTCCCGTCCCGACCTGGGGCACCGCCCCAGACCCCGCTCCTCAAACGCCGGAGGGGCTAAGAACCAGCCCGTCCGACGTTTGAGGACGAGCGCGAAGCGCGATGAGCGGGGGTTCTGGGGGCGGCAGCCCCCAGGGACGGGACGGGAAGGGGCGGAGGGGGCGACAACCCTAATCCACCTCAGCCACCGCCTCCGCGAACTGCGCCTTGTACAACCGCGCATACGCCCCGTCGGCCGCCAACAGCTCGCTGTGCGCGCCCTGTTCCACGATCGAGCCGTTCTCCATGACGAGGATCGTGTCCGCGTCCCGGATCGTCGACAGCCGGTGCGCGATCACGAACGACGTCCGCCCGTGCGCCAGCTTTGCCATAGCCTTCTGAATCAGCACTTCAGTACGGGTGTCGACCGACGACGTCGCCTCGTCCAACACCAGAATCACCGGATCGGACAGAAACGCCCGCGCAATGGTGATCAGCTGCTTCTCACCCGCACTGACCCCCGTCCCCTCGTCGTCGATCACGGTGTCGTACCCGTCCGGCAGCGTACGGATGAACCGGTCCGCATGGGCCGCCCGCGCCGCCTCCTCGATCTCCCCACGGGTGACCTTCCGCGCGGACCCGTACGCGATGTTCTCGGCGATGGTGCCGCCGAACAGCCAGGTGTCCTGGAGCACCATGCCGATCCCGGACCGCAGTTCGTCCCGGGACATCTTCGCGATGTCGATCCCGTCGAGGGTGATGCGCCCGCCGGACACCTCGTAGAACCGCATGAGCAGATTGACCAGCGTCGTCTTGCCCGCTCCCGTCGGCCCGACGATGGCGACGGTGTGCCCGGGCTCCACCGTCAGCGACAGGTCCTCGATGAGCGGCTTCTCCGGGTCGTACCGGAAGGACACGCCCTCCAGCGCCACCCGCCCGCGCAGCTGCTCCGGCCGTACCCCCGGCACCGGATCCTCCGACTGCTCCTCGGCGTCGAGGAGTTCGAAGATGCGCTCGGCGGAGGCGACCCCGGACTGCACCAGGTTCGCCATCGAAGCGAGCTGGGTCAGCGGCATCGAGAACTGCCGCGAGTACTGGATGAAGGCCTGCACGTCACCGATGGACAGGGAACCCGAGGCGACCCTCAACCCACCGACCACCGCGACCAGCACGTAGTTCAGGTTCGACACGAACATCATCAGCGGCTGCATGATCCCGCTGTTGAACTGCGCCTTGAACCCGGCCTCGTACAGCGCCTCGTTCTGCTCGGCGAACTGCTGCGCCGACTCCTCCTGCCGCCCGAACACCTTCACCAGGGTGTGCCCGGTGTACATCTCCTCGATGTGCGCGTTGAGCTTGCCGGTGGTGCGCCACTGCTGCACGAAGTGCGGCTGCGACCGCTTGCCGACGAACGTCGCGACGTACAGCGACAGCGGCACGGTCACCAGCGCGACCAGCGCCAGGATCCACGACACCCAGAACATCATCACCAGCACACCGATGATGGTCAGCAGCGAGTTGATGAGCTGGCCCATCGACTGCTGGAGCGTCTGGCCGATGTTGTCGATGTCGTTGGTGGCCCGGGAGAGGACCTCGCCGCGCTGACGCTTGTCGAAGTACGACAGCGGCAGCCGCGACAGCTTCGTCTGCACGTCCTCGCGCATCCGGTACATCGTCCGGTTGACCGCCCGGTTCACCAGCCGGGTCGCCACCGCCATCAGCAGACCGGCGACCATGAACACGGTGAGCGCGAGCAGCAGGACGTTCCCGACCGCGGCGAAGTCGATGCCCTCGCCCGGGGTGAAGTCCGTACTGCGGAGCATGTCGGCGATGTCACCGTCACCGCGCTCCCGCATCGCGGCCAGCACCTGCTCCTTGGTCTGGCCGGCCGGCATCTCCCGGCCGATGATGCCCGCGAAGACCAGGTCGGTGGCCTCGCCGAGGATCTTCGGTCCGACCACCGACAGACCCACGCTGACGACCACGCACACCAGCAGCGCGTAGATCGTCAGCCGCTCGGGCCGGAACCGGCCGACCAGTCGCCGGCCCGACACCTTGAAGTCGATCGTGCGGTTCTCGGGGCCGGTCCCGGCCATCATCCGCCCCATGGGCCCGGCCATCAGGCAGCCTCCGCTTCCGTCAGCTGGGAGAGCACGATCTCCCGGTAGGTCTCGTTGTCCGCCATCAGCTCGTGGTGCCGGCCGGTGCCGACCACCCGGCCCTCGTCGAGCACGACGATCCGGTCGGCGTCCCGGATGGTCGCCACCCGCTGGGCGACGATCACCACGGTCGCCTCCGCGGTCTCCCGGCCGAGTGCCGCGCGCAGCGCCGCGTCGGTGGCGTAGTCGAGGGCTGAGAAGGAGTCGTCGAAGAGGTAGATCTCCGGGCGCTGCACCAGGGTCCGCGCGATCGCCAGCCGCTGCCGCTGACCGCCGGAGACATTGGTGCCGCCCTGCGCGATGGGGGCGTCCAGTCCGCCCTCCAGCCGCTCCACGAAGGATTTCGCCTGCGCGACGTCCAGCGCGTGCCACAACTCCTCGTCCGTCGCGTCCGGATTGCCGTAGCGCAGGTTCGTCGCCACGGTCCCCGCGAAGAGATACGGCTTCTGCGGCACCAGCCCGACCGTCCTGGCCAGCAGCTGCGGGTCGACGGTCCGTACGTCCACCCCGTCGACGAGCACCTCGCCGTCCGTCGCGTCGAACAGCCGCGGCACCAGCCCCAGCAGCGTCGACTTGCCGCTGCCGGTCGAGCCGATCACGGCGGTCGTCTCACCCGGCCGCGCGACCAGGTCGACGGCCTTCAGCACCGGCTCCTCGGCACCCGGGTAGCGGAACCCGGCCCCGCGGAGCTCCAGATGGCCGTGGCGGCGCAGCTCCCGGACCGGGCTGCTCGGCGGGACCACGCTCGACGACGTGTCGAGCACGTCCTGGATGCGCTCCGCGCACACCTCCGCGCGCGGCACCATCATGAACATGAACGTGGCCATCATCACGGACATCACGATCTGCATGAGATAGGCGAGATACGCGGTCAGGTCACCGATCTGCATCCCGCCGCTGTCGATCCGATGGGCCCCGAACCACACCACCGCGATCGACGACACGTTGACCACCGTCATGACGATCGGGAACATCAGCGCCAGCAGGTTGCCGGCGCCCAGCGACACCTCCGTCAGCTCGGCGTTCGCCTTCCGGAAGCGGTGCTGCTCGTACTCGTCCCGCACGAAGGCCCGGATCACCCGGTTGCCGGTGATCTGCTCGCGCAGCACCCGGTTCACCGTGTCCAGCCGCTCCTGCATGGACCGGAACAGCGGCCGCAGCCGCCGCACGATCAGCATCACGCAGATGCCCAGCACCGGCACGACGGCCACCAGCACCCCGGACAGCGGCACGTCCAGGCCGAGCGCCAGGACGATACCGCCCACACACATGATCGGCGCCGACACCATCAGCGTGAACGTCATCAGCACCAGCATCTGGACCTGCTGGACGTCGTTCGTGGTCCGGGTGATCAGCGAGGGGGCGCCGAAGTGGCCCACCTCACGTGCGGAGAACGACTGCACCCGGTCGAAGATGCCGACCCGCACGTCCCGGCCGAGCGCCGAGGCGGTGCGGGCGCCGTAGTACACGGCCCCGATGTTGCACACGACCTGTGCCAGCGAGATGCCGATCATCAGGGCGCCGAAGGACAGGATGTAACCGGTGTCACCGTTCACGACACCGTTGTCGATGATGTCCGCGTTCAGGGTGGGCAGGTAGAGGGTGGCGCAGGTCTGCAGGAACTGCAGCAGCACCAGGAGGGTGATGGGTTTCTTGTAGGGCCTGAGATAGGTCCGCAGAAGTCGTATGAGCACGCTGGTCTCTCGGAGTCGGCGGTCGGGGGCGGATGGTTGCCCCTGGCCCCTATCGTCGAACACTCCACCCGCGTTACCTCAACTGATTAACCCGACAGGCGTGTGCTACGGGCGGAAGGCGCCCGGATGTGTCTGCTCGCGCACCGACACGAACTGCTGCCGGACCGCCTGCCCCACGGCCAGCTCCTCACCGGGCTCGAGCACCTGCGCCACCGCGCCCTGCCAGGCCGGCGGGGTGCGCGGGTCGAGAGTGCCCTGCGACACACCCAGCGCCCAGGCCGCCTGCCGCGCGGCACCGATCGCCGCGTAGTCCGCAGGCTGCGGCACGACGACCTGCGCCCCGAACAGCGAGGGCGCCGCGGCCTGCACGGCGGGCAGCTCCGCGGCCGACCCGAGCAGAAAGATCCGCCGCACCTCCACACCCCGGCCGCGCAGCACGTCCAGCGCGTCCGCGAGCCCGCACAGCATGCCCTCGAACGCCGCCCGCGCCAGGTGCTCCGCCTTCATCGACTCCCGCCGCAGCCCGGCCAGTGTCCCGGCGGTGTGCGGCAGCGCGGGCGTGCGCTCACCCTCCAGATACGGCAGGAGTACGAGCCCGTGGGCGCCCGGCGTCGACTTCATCGCCAGGTCGGACAGGCTCTCCAGGTCGGCAAGACCGAGCAGTTCGGCGGTGCCGCGCAGGGTCCGTACGGCGTTCAGGGTGGTCACGACCGGCAGGTGCATGCCGGTGGCGTCGGCCAGGGACGTGATCATCCCGGTCTGGTCGTACAGGGCCTCGGGATGCACCGCCATCACGGACCCGGACGCGCCCAGCGACACCACCGCGTCGCCCAGCCCCAGCCCCAGCCCGAAGGCGGCGGCCATGGTCTCGCCGGTCCCGGCGGAGATCAACAGCCCCTCCGGCGTCGTACCGGCCGCATCGGACGGCCCGATCACCTCGGGCAGCATGACCTGGTGACCGAGCGCCAGCTCGACCAGGTCGGGCCGGTAGGCGCCGGTGGCCGCGGACCAGTACCCCGTCCCGGAAGCCCCGCCACGGTCGGTGGTCCGGCGCACCGGCCGCCCCAGCAACTGCCACACCAGCCAGTCGTGCGCCTGCATGAGCACGGCAGTGCGCAGCGCCGCCTCGGGCTCGTTCTTGGCGAGCCACCGCAGCTTGGTGACGGGCTGCGCGGCCTGCGGAACACACCCCACCGCCTGCGCCCACGCCTCGCGCCCGCCCAGCGCGTCGATCAGATCGGCCGCCGCGACCTGCGCCCGCTTGTCCCCGCCGACCATCGCCGGCCGCACGGTGCCGCCCTGCGCGTCCAGCGGCACGACCGCGTTCTGCTGCGCGGAGACGCCGATGGCCTGTACCCCTTCGAGCAGCCCACCACCGGCCGCCTCGCCCAGGGACAGCAGCCAGGCCTGCGGATCCACATCGCTGGGCCGCCCACTGCCTTCAGGGCCCTCCACCGGATGCGGCGCATAGCCCTGCCGCAGCACGGCTCCCGTGTCCGCATCGCAGACGACGATACGAGTGAAATCGGGCGAACTGTCCAGCCCGGCGACTATCCCCATGGCTCAAATTCTGCCGCAGCGCTGCGCTGGGCGTGGCCATGGGCGCCGTAGGGGTGCCTGCCGTCTCGCGGGTGCGGGTTGTCTGCGGTTGCTCGCGCCCACGGTGGGGGTCCCCCCGCTCGAGCGAAGCCGAGAGTGGGGGAGGAGCCGCATATCGAATACAGCCCCGCGCCCCAGGGGGATGCTGCGCGCGTCCACCAAGAGCTCTACGTGTTGCTGGTGCCCCAGTCGTCCTCGCCGGTGCCGTTGGTGTGGTGGCGGAGGGTGCGCACGCGCTGGGCGACGGAGTCGGGCATGTGGTCGCCGACCTTCGCGCTGACCGCGTGGTACGCCTTGCCGGCGAACTCGCGGCTCTGCTGGGCGGCGGTCTCCGCGGTGTTGCGGACGGCGGGGTTCTGCGCGACCTGACGCGCGGACTTCTTCAGCTGCTCGTAGCGCTCACGCCCCGCGCGTGTGCCCAGTACGTAACCCACAGCGAGTCCGACGACGAACGTGAGCCGGTAACGCATGGCGGCCACCCTTCCCTTGCGTAGGTCCCTGGTACGGCGCCGGGCCGGGGGGAACCGATTGGCGGAGCACCCCCCTGCTTGCGCTAATGTATGTGTCGCAGCGAGCGCGCGCCCCCTGGCGAATACCCAGGTAGGTACGTTCGATGCAACGAGGCATTCCTCCGTAGCTCAATTGGCAGAGCAGCCGGCTGTTAACCGGCAGGTTACTGGTTCGAGTCCAGTCGGGGGAGCTCGGTCCTCCGTAGCTCAATTGGCAGAGCAGCCGGCTGTTAACCGGCAGGTTACTGGTTCGAGTCCAGTCGGGGGAGCAGCCTGAACGAGGACCCCGCAGGGGTCCTTTTTCATGTTCGGTGGAACCGCCACGGCCAGGGCGGAGTCCTCAAGGTCATGCGTAGCCGACCATCCGGAGCAGGAGATCGTATGAGCGGCTATGCTGCGGCAGACGGCGCGCACAGGTGTACGCGACACGCCGCTATGGGGCGGTAGCTCAGCCGGTTAGAGCAGCGGACTCATAATCCGTCGGCCGTGGGTTCGAGTCCCACCCGCCCCACTCGCGGTTCCTCCAGCAGAACCGTTTCTACCTGCGGGCCCCGTAGAAACGGGGGCGCCGCACCGCGACGGCGGCCCTCGTTCACTCGCTCAGATCAAGCCACCCGTTCCACGGCGTCGGCCCCTGCTTCCCTGCAGCGGCGCGAACCTACAGGTCGTCGGGCAGGAGCCGGAAGGCTGTGTGGCCGGTGAGGGGGCGGACCATGCGGAAGTGGTGGTCGGTGGTGAATAGGGCGTCGGTGCGGTAGGCGGCGGCCAGGGCGACGTTCATCGCGTCCGTCAGCCCGATGCCCTTGCTGCCGTCGGCGTCCGCGTACCCCTCGGCGACCGCAATTGCCGCGCTCAGATGCGTGCTGACGGACGGCACTTCGAATCGGCGGGTTGCCACATTGCGTTCGATGAACCGGGCCGCGGCCAGGGCCTTTCGGGCTCCTGCACGGGCCGTGACCAGGTGGTCCAACTCCGCGAGGACCATGGGGGAGATGATGAGGTGGCTGGTCGCTGCCAGAGCCTTCTTGTGTTCCTCGTGGCCGGTGAGTTTCGGGTCGAGCAGGCGGTACAGGCCGTTGGTGTCGGCGATGGCGACCAGGGTCACGCTCCCATCCCCTTGAGCGTGTTCTCGATCTCGTCGTCGGTGAGGTCGGGCAGGCCGAGGTCGGGCAGGTTGATGTCTCCCATGGGGTCGGTCGGATACGGGGGGACGTCGGTCTCGCTTATCGGTACGACCCGGGCGACGGGGGTGCCGTTCTTGGTGACGGTGACGGTCTCACCTCGGGCCGCTGCGGCGAGGATCTGTGAGGATTTCTGGTTGAACTCGCGGGCGGTGGCCTCCATGTAGTACATGTTACTACTTAGGTCGTCTCGCATTGCGCTGGAAGTCCATATGGGCGAGATTTGATCCAAATGTCTGAAATGGGGCATATTGTGCGCCTCGTCTACGCGCGCTGGAAACCAGGCGGACACGAGGATCGAGAGTCACGTGAGCATTCGTTCGTTGCGCCGTGCCGCGGCTCCGCCGGCTCTGGCGGCGGCCGTGGTGATGGCTGCCGGTGCGTGCGGGGGTGCCGACGCGGGCTCCGGCAGCGGCGGCACGCGGCTGTCCGGCACCATCAGGGTGGATGGATCCAGCACGGTGGCCCCGCTGTCCACGGCGGCGGCCCAGCTCTTCCAGGTGGAGAACCCCGGAGTCAGGGTCACGGTCGGCACGTCCGGTACCGGTGGCGGCTTCGAGAAGTTCTGCGTCGGCGAGACCGACGTCTCCGACGCCTCGCGCGCCATCGAGGACGACGAGAAGGCGGCCTGCGAGAAGAACGGCGTCAGGTTCGAGGAGTTCCAGGTCGCCAACGACGGCCTGTCCGTCGTGGTCAACAAGGACAACGACTGGGCGGAATGCCTGACCGTCGAGCAGTTGAGGAAGATCTGGGAGCCCGGCTCCGAGGTCGACAACTGGAACCAGGTCGACCCGAAGTTCCCCGACCAGAAGCTCGAACTGTTCGGCGCGGGCACCGACTCGGGCACCTTCGACTACTTCACCGAGGCCGTCAACGGTGAGGAGGGCGCCTCCCGCACCGACTACTCGCCGAGTGAGGACGACAACGTCACCGTGCAGGGCGTCTCCGGCTCCAAGGGCGGCATGGGCTACTTCGGCCTGTCGTACTACGAGGAGAACAAGGACGAGCTGAAGGTGCTGAAGATCGACGGCGGTGGCGGCTGCGTCGAGCCGACCAGGCAGACGGTGCAGAACGGCACGTACACGCCGCTGTCGCGGCCGCTGTTCATCTACCCCAAGGCGTCCTCGCTGCAGAAGCCGGAGGTCCTGGCCTTCGTCGAGTTCTACGTCGAGCACAACGCCGAGATCGCCGAGAGCGCCCTCTTCGTCCCGCTCAACTCCGAGCAGGAGGCGGAGCTGCGGAGGGACCTCGACGCGCTCAAGGCGCAGCAGGGCTCATGAGTCCCGGCCCCGGTTTCCTGAAGCGGTCCCGGCCGCGCTACGGCGAGGGGGCCATCAAGGTGCTCCTGGTGGCCGCCGCGCTGGTGTCGGTGCTGACCACCGTCGGTATCGTCATCGCGCTGATCCCGCCGGCCGTCGACTTCTTCCGCGAGGTCGGCTTCGGTGAGTTCATCACCGGCACCGACTGGTCGCCGCTGTTCAGTCCGCCGCACTTCGGCGTCCTGCCGCTGATCACGGGCACGTTGATGGTCACCCTCATCGCGCTGGTGGTCGCCGTGCCGCTGGGGCTCGGCGCTGCGGTGTATCTGAGCGAGTACGCCCACCGCAGGGTCCGTGCGTTCTTCAAGCCGATGCTGGAGGTGCTCGCGGGCATCCCCACCGTCGTCTACGGCTTCTTCGCACTGACCGCGATCACGCCGCTGCTGCAGGACATCTGGCCCGCCGGGGACCCGCCGCAGGTCTTCAACGCCCTGTCGGCGGGCTTCGTCATGGGCATCATGATCATCCCGACGGTCGCCTCGCTCGCCGAGGACTCGATGAACGCGGTGCCCAACGACCTGCGCGACGGCGCCTACGCACTCGGCTCCTCACGGATGCAGGTGGCGACGCGGGTCGTCTTCCCGGCCGCACTGTCCGGCATCGTCGCCGCCATCGTGCTGGGCATCTCCCGGGCGATCGGTGAGACGATGATCGTGGCCATCGCGGCCGGTGGCCGTCCGAACCTGTCCTTCGATCCGCTGGAGGGCATGCAGACGATGACCGCGTTCATCGCCGCGGCCGGGATCGGCGACCTGCCGACCGGGTCCATCGGCTATCGGACGATCTTCGCGGTGGGCCTGTTGCTGTTCGTGATGACCCTGGTGATGAATCTGGTCAGCATTCGCCTGGTGCGCAAGTACCGGGAGGTGTACGAGTAATGGGCTCCGATGTCCTGGACAAGGGTGCCGCCACCGGTATGCCGGAGGCGCCCCGGCTCAAGGGGCGCGGCACCCCGTGGCGCGAGCGGTTCTTCCAGCTCAGCCTGTGGGCGTCGCTGGCCGTCGGGGTGGTCTTCCTCGTCTGGCTGCTGGTGTACGTGGTGGTCGAGGGCTGGCCGCGGCTGGACTCGCGGATCTGGTCGAACTTCCCGGACATCATCGACCCGACCAACGCCGGCGCCCAGTCGGCGATCATGGGCACGATCTGGGTGATCGCCTTCACCGCGCTGTACTGCCTGCCGACCGGCATCCTCGCGGCCATCTACCTGGAGGAGTACGCGGATCCGACCCGCTGGTGGAACCGTGCCATCGAGATCAACCTCCAGAACCTGGCGGCCGTGCCGTCGATCGTCTACGGCATCCTCGGGCTCGGCATCATCTCCCGCGGGCTCGGCTTCGGCCAGACCGTGCTGACCGCCTCCCTCACCCTGTCGCTGCTGGTCCTGCCGACCGTGATCATCGCCTCCCGGGAGGCGATCCGCGCCGTACCGCAGTCCATCCGTGAGGCGTCCCTGGCGCTGGGCGCCACCCAGTGGCAGACCATCTGGCGGCAGGTCCTCCCGGCGGCCGTGCCCGGCATGGCGACCGGCTCGATCCTCGCCCTGTCCCGGGCGATCGGCGAGGCCGCCCCGCTGCTGCTGCTCGGCGGGCTGACCTTCATCACCTTCAACCCCACCGGAGT
>NZ_JBQQCE010000580.1:0-5379 GCF_052245645.1 Streptomyces sp. KR55
GGACTCCGTGGCCGGGCTGCAGGAGCAGGCGCAGGAGGAGATCCAGGGCCTGCGGTCCGCCGCCGAGCACGCGGCGGACCGTACCCGGCGAGAGGCGCAGGAGGAGGCGGACCGGGTCCGCGCCGACGCCTACGCCGAGCGGGAACGGGCCACCGAGGACGCCAACCGTGCGCGGCGCCAGGCGAACGAGGAGACGGAGGCCGCCAGGGCGCTCGCCGAGCGCACCATGGCGGAGGCGATCGCCGAGTCCGAGCGGCTGCGCACCGAGGCGGCCGAGCATGCCCAGCGGGTGCGTACGGAGGTCTCGGACAGCATCGCGCAGGCCGAGCAGGACGCGTCGCGCACCCGCGCGGACGCCCGCGAGGACGCCAACCGGATCCGTTCGGACGCGGCGACGCAGGCGGACACGCTCATCACCGAGGCGCGCTCGGAGGCGGAGCGGCTCACCTCGGAGACGGTCGCGGAGGCCGAGCGGGTGCGGGCCGAGTCGGTCGCCAAGGCCGAGCAGCTGATCGGGGATGCCACCGGGGACGCGGAGCGGCTGCGCGCGGAGGCCGCCGAGACGGTCGGGTCGGCGCGGCAGCACGCCGAGCGGATCCGGGCGGAGTCGGAGCGGGTCCGGGCGGATGCGGCCGCGGAGGCCGAGCGGGTGACGGCGGCGGCGCGCGAGGAGGCCGAGCGGACCTTCGACGAGGCCCGCAAGGAGGCCAACAAGCGGCGCTCCGAGGCGGCCGAGCAGGTCGACAAGCTCATCACGGAGACCACCGCAGAGGCGGACAAGCTGCTCACCGAGGCCCAGCAGCAGTCGCTCAAGACCACCGCGGACGCCGAGGCGCAGGCCGACACCATGGTGGGCGCGGCCCGCAAGGAGGCCGACCGGCTGGTCTCCGAGGCCACGGTCGAGGGCAACTCCCGGGTGGAGAAGGCCCGTACGGATGCGGACGAACTGCTGGTCGGCGCGCGCCGGGACGCGACCGCGATCCGGGAGCGGGCGGAGGAGCTGCGCGAGCGGATCACGGCCGAGATCGAGGAGCTGCACGAGCGGGCCCGCCGCGAGGCCGCCGAGACGATGAAGTCGACCGGTGACCGCTGCGACGCGCTCATCAAGGCCGCCGAGGAGCAGCTCGCCAAGGCCCAGGCGAAGGCCAAGGAGCTGGTGTCGGAGGCCAACTCCGAGGCCGGCAAGGTGCGGATCGCCGCCGTGAAGAAGGCCGAGGGACTTCTGAAGGAAGCCGAGCAGAAGAAGTCGGCGCTCGCCAAGGAGGCCGAGGAGATCAAGGCCGAGGCGGTCCGCGAGGCCCAGCGCACGGTCGAGGAGGGCAAGCGCGAGCTCGAGATCCTGGTGCGGCGCCGCGAGGACATCAACGCGGAGATCTCCCGTGTCCAGGACGTGCTGGAAGCGTTGGAGTCTTTTGAGGCCCCGTCATCCGGCAAGGACGGCGGAGTCAAGGCGGGCGCCGCGGTGGGCGCGCAGCGTTCGGGTGGCAAGTCGTCGGACGGGTAGTCAGGAGGTCTGGTTCGGGCACCTTCCGACCTTTTGGCCAAGTCTTTCGCAAGCGGTCCGACGGTTAGCCACTCAAAAGGGGTGTCATTCTCCAGATCAAACACGCATCCGCTCGATGACACGCCGCCTTGGCCCCTAGGATTCCACCTATCACCTCACCGGTCTCATTCGACAGGAACCCCATGAGCGACACTTCCCCCTACGGCTTCGAGCTTGTGCGGCGTGGGTACGACCGCGCTCAGGTGGACGAACGTATCTCCAAGCTCGTCTCCGACCGTGACAGCGCTCTCGCCCGCATCACCGCTCTGGAAAAGCGCATCGAGGAGCTCCACCTCGAAACGCAGAACGCCCAGGCCCAGGTGAACGACGCCGAGCCGTCGTACGCCGGTCTCGGCGCGCGTGTCGAGAAGATCCTCCGCCTCGCCGAGGAGGAGGCCAAGGACCTGCGCGAGGAGGCCCGTCGCGCGGCCGAGCAGCACCGTGAGCTCGCCGAGTCGGCGGCCCAGCAGGTGCGCAACGACGCCGAGGCGTTCGCGGCGGAACGCAAGGCCAAGGCCGAGGACGAGGGCGTCCGGATCGTCGAGAAGGCCCAGAGTGAGGCCTCCCAGCTGCGTGCCGAGGCGCAGAAGGACGCGCAGTCCAAGCGGGAGGAGGCCGACGCGCTCTTCGAGGAGACCCGCGCCAAGGCCGCGCAGGCCGCCGCCGACTTCGAGACGAACCTCGCCAAGCGCCGCGAGCAGTCCGAGCGCGACCTGGCGTCCCGTCAGGCCAAGGCCGAGAAGCGCCTCGCCGAGATCGAGCACCGGGCCGAGCAGCTGCGCCTGGAGGCCGAGAAGCTGCGCACGGACGCCGAGCGCCGCGCCCGCCAGACGGTGGAGACGGCCCAGCGCCAGGCCGAGGACATCGTGGCCGACGCCAACGCCAAGGCCGACCGGATCCGTTCGGAATCCGAGCGCGAGCTGGCCGCCCTCACCAACCGCCGCGACTCCATCAACGCGCAGCTGACCAATGTGCGCGAGATGCTGGCGACCCTCACGGGCGCCGCGGTGGCAGCGGCCGGTACGCCGGCCGAGGACGAGCCGATCTCCCGCGGGGTTCCGGCGCAGCAGACCCGGTAACCGGCCGGAATACGCCGTCCGAACATCTGCGAAGCCCCCTGCCACTCCGGTGGCAGGGGGCTTTGTACCGTTTTAGCGTTGCCGCATGATCGAGCTCGAGGGGCTGACGAAACGGTACGGCGAGAAGGTGGCGGTCAACCATCTGACATTCACCGTCAGACCGGGCATCGTCACGGGCTTCCTCGGCCCCAACGGGGCCGGCAAGTCCACGACGATGCGGATGATGCTCGGCCTGGACCGGCCCACCGCCGGGGACGTCCGCATCGACGGCAAACACTACGACCAGCTCAAGGACCCGCTGAAGTACATCGGCGCCCTGCTCGACGCCAAGGCCGTGCACGGCGGGCGCAGCGCCTTCAACCACCTGCTGTGCCTGGCGCAGAGCAACGGCATCCCGAAGAGCCGGGTGCACGAGGTGCTCGACACGGTGGGCCTCACGGCGGTCGCGCGGAAGAAGGCCAAGGGCTTCTCGCTCGGCATGGGGCAGCGGCTGGGCATCGCGGGCGCGCTGCTCGGCGATCCACGGATCCTGATGTTCGACGAGCCGGTGAACGGGCTGGACCCCGAGGGCATCCACTGGATCCGCAACCTGATGAAATCGCTGGCCGCGCAGGGCCGTACCGTCTTCGTCTCCTCCCATCTGATGAGCGAGATGGCGCTGACCGCCGACCACATCGTCGTCATCGGCCAGGGCCGGCTGCTCGCCGACACCTCCATGGCCGACTTCATCGCACGGAACTCCCGCAGTTACGTCCGGATCCGCACCCCGCAGCGCGAGCGGCTGCTCGATGTGCTGTACGGGGCCGGGATCACGGTCGTCGAGACCGGCAGCGGGACGCTCGAGGTGGACGGCGGCAAGTCCGAGCGGATCGGTGAGCTGGCCGCGCAGCACCAGATCGTGCTGCATGAGCTGAGCCCGCAGCAGGCCTCCCTGGAGGAGGCGTTCATGCAGTTGACCGCGGAGTCCGTGGAGTACCACGCGCATTCCGACACGCCTGTGCAGCAGTGGGGCGAAACCTGGAGGAAGGGCTGAGCATGGCGGCGACCCAGGTCATCCGGTCCGAGTGGACGAAGATCCGCTCTGTCGCGTCCACGGTGTGGACGCTGTCCCTCGCCGTGGTGGTCACCATCGCCCTCGGCATGCTGATCTCGGCGCTGTCGAAGAGCGAGTTCGAGAACATGAGCGCGCGGGACAGGCTCTCTTTCGACCCTACGTTCATCAGCTTCGCCGGCATGAGCCTCGGTCAGCTCGCGCTGATCGTGTTCGGGGTGCTCGTGGTCTCCAACGAGTACAGCACCGGCATGATCCGCACATCGCTGGCGGCCGTACCGCAGCGCGGCACGTTCCTGTTCAGCAAGCTTGCGGTCGCCACCCTGCTCGCCCTGGTCGTCGGCATGGCCACCAGCTTCGTGGCCTTCTTCCTCGGGCAGGCGATGCTCGGCGACCTGAGCGCCCAGATCGGCGATCCGGGTGTGCTGCGCGCGGTGATCGGCGGCGGCGTCTACATGACCCTCATCGCGATGTTCTCGATGGGCGTCGCCGCGATGCTGCGCTCGCCGATGCTGTCGCTGGGCATCCTGATGCCGTTCTTCTTCCTGATCTCCAACATCCTGGGCAATGTCTCGGCCACCCAGAAGATCGGCCAGTTCCTGCCCGACCAGGCCGGCAGCAAGATCATGCAGGTGGTCGTCCCGGTCGACGACGACGCTCCGTACGGCCCCTGGGGCGGGCTCGGGATCATGGTGCTGTGGGTGCTGGCGGCGCTTATCGGCGGTTATGTGCTGCTGAAGAAGCGGGACGCGTAATCGTGGAAGGTTTTTTACCCGCTCTTGGAGGGAACCGTCAGCGACTCGATATCCTCCTAACCCTTACGGGGGGCGTGTGCCCCGCTGTCCTGAACCTTTCGATGGGTGCGGAGCATGATCGAGGCAGTCGGCCTGACCAAGCGCTACGGCGACAAGACCGCTGTGCACAATCTTTCCTTCCAGGTGCGGCCCGGTGCCGTCACCGGCTTCCTCGGGCCCAACGGCTCGGGCAAGTCGACGACGATGCGGATGATCGTCGGGCTGGACAACCCCACCTCCGGGCATGTGACCATCGGCGGCTACCCCTACGCCAAGCTGCCGAACGCGCCCCGCCAGGTCGGCGCCCTGCTGGACGCCAAGGCGGTGCACGGCGGCCGCTCGGCCCGCAACCATCTGCTGTCGCTGGCCCAGCTGTCCGGCATCCCGGCCCGCCGGGTGGACGAGGTGCTCGGCGTGGTGGGTCTGCAGGACGTGGCCAGGCGGCGCTCCAAGGGCTTCTCCCTGGGCATGGGCCAGCGGCTCGGCATCGCGGCCGCGCTGCTCGGCGATCCCCAGGTGCTGCTGTTCGACGAGCCGATCAACGGCCTCGACCCGGAGGGCATCCTCTGGGTGCGGAACCTGATGAAGTCGCTGGCCGCGGAGGGCCGTACCGTCTTCGTCTCCTCCCATCTGATGAGCGAGATGGCGCTGACCGCCGACCACCTGATCGTCATCGGGCGGGGGCAGCTGCTCGCCGACGGCAGTGTGCAGGACTTCATCGCGGCGAACTCGGCCGGCTTCGCACGCGTACGGACGCCCGACACCGAGCCGCAGCTGCGCGAGAAGCTGACGGTCGCGCTGACCGAGGCCGGCGCGCACGTCCTGCCCGAGCAGGACGGCGCGCTGCGGGTGACCGGGCTGCCGCTGCCCCGCATCAGCGACATCGCACACGACAAGGACGTACGGCTGTGG
>NZ_JBQQCE010000581.1:0-5361 GCF_052245645.1 Streptomyces sp. KR55
CGGTGGGTGTCGAAGAGGCGGCCCAGCAGTCTTCCGCGGGCCTCGGCGTCGGCGCGCAGGAAGCGTGCGAAGTCGCCCTGGGGCAGCAGGACGACCTGGCAGAACTGCTCGCGGCTCATGCCGAGCAGCTGGGTGATCTCCTCGCCGATCTCCTGGTGGGAGCGGCTGAGGTCCTTCCAGCTGCCGGCGGTGGCGTCGTGCTCGCGCAGCCAGGTCTGCGCCTTGTCCAGTGTGGTGCCGGTGCCGCGCTTCTTGGGGCGCTCCCACGGCGGCTGCCGGGTGATCTCCAACCGGCGCCCGGCGACGGTCAGTTCGAGGGTGACCGACGTGCGTGTGGCGGGGGCCGCGTGGTCGCTGCGCAGGGTCGTGCCCTGGCCGCTCTGCCGGGCGCCGGGTACGGAGCCGTAGAGCGCGTAGCACACGGCGTCCAGGACGGACGTCTTGCCGGCGCCGGTCGGTCCGTGCAGCAGGAAGAGTCCCGCGGCCGACAGTTCGTCGAAGTCGATGGTCTGGGTGCCGCCGAAGGGGCCGAAGGCGGTGATGTCCAGCCGGTGCAGCCTCATCGGGGCCCCTCCACCACGGTGTACGGCATCACCGCGCCACCTCCCGCACGGCCTGGTCCGCGCGCACCGCGTCGAACGCGTCGCGCAGAACGGCCTGTTCGTCCGCGTCGGGCCCCGCGCCGCGCACATGGGCCACGAAGTCCTCGGCGATCTGCTGGTCGCTGCGGTCCGCGAGGCGGCGGGCGTAGGACACCTCGGGCTCGTCGGCGGCCCGCTCGGGGTCGAAGACGAGGCTGAGGGTGTGCGGGAACCGCTCGGTGAGGCGGGCCATGGGGTCGGCCGGGCGGACCGGGTCGGTAAGCGTCGCCTCGACCCAGGCCGCCTCGTGCGGCGCGAGCGCCGGATCGGCGAGCAGCTCTTCCAGCCGGCCCCGGATCCGGGCCAGCGGGCGCGGCACCGGGCAGTCGATGCGCTCGGCGGCGACCGAGCCGTCGGCGTCGAGGTCGACGAGCCACATGCTCTTGCGGTGCGCGGTCTCCGAGAAGGAGTACGCCAGCGGAGAGCCGGAGTAGCGCACGCGCTCGGTGAGGGTCTGGCAGCCGTGCAGATGCCCGAGCGCCACATAGTCCACGCCGTCGAAGACGGCCGCCGGCACCGACGCCACACCGCCGACGGTGATGTCCCGCTCGCTGTCGCTGACCTCGCCGCCGGTGACGAAGGCGTGCGCGAGGACGACGGACCGCGTGCCGGGTGCGCGCGTGGCGAGGTCGGCGCGGACCCGGTCCATGGCAGCGGCGAGCACGGCCTCGTGTCCCGGCTTCTCCACCCCGAACTCGTCCTTCACCAGGGCGGGTTCGAGGTACGGCAGACCATAGAAGGCAACGTCGCCGAAGTCGTCCCGAAGTACCACCGGCGTGCCGCACGCCGACGGCTCGGTGCGCAGATGAATCCCCGCCCGGCCGATCAGCCCGGCGCCGACCCCGAGACGGCGGGCGGAGTCGTGGTTCCCGGAGATCATCACCGTCGGCACGCCGAGGTCGGCAAGCCGGTGCAGGGCGTCGTCGAACAGCTCCACCGCGGCCAGCGGCGGTACGGCCCGGTCGTACACGTCTCCCGACACGACGACCGCGTCCACGTCGTGCTCACGCACGGTCGTGACGAGGTGGCCGATGAACTCGGCCTGGGCGCCGAGCATGCTCACCCGGTGGAACGCCCGGCCGAGATGCCAGTCGGAAGTGTGCAGCAATCTCAAGAAACCGCTCCGACCTGCATGTTTTCCCCTCCTGCGCCCCAAAAACCAGCACGAACCAGCACGGGCTCGCGATCAGCACTCACCACGCTAACGTCTATGGGGCCCTGATCCACCACACGCCTCAGCTCCTCACCCGCTTCCGGCACCGAGTTGCCGGAAATGTCCGCAGTGATCTGGCTGACGGTACGGCCGAGGCTTCAAGGCGCTTCGAGGAGGGGCCACGAATCCCACATGCGTCCCCCAAAGCCTCTCGTGCGAGATCGTGGGCAGCACTTCAACGACTTCGGGGCCGGCGGAGGCGTGCAACCGCGCCAATGCTGCGGCGTACCCGACGATCCAATCGGGGGACGGTCGTTGGTGGTCCAGGTACTGCAGGACCAGGACCCGCTCACCGGATCGGTGCCCAGTACGGCGGGGCACCACAGGCGCTTTGGCCTGGGAAGCGAGCCGTAGAGCGGCCACCTCGCGAGCGTATCGCTCATCGGCATCGTTTCCCGTGACGATCTGCTCCAGCACCGCTGGTCCAGCGGCCAGCTCGACGCGCCACACACGTGAGCGCGGGCTGCTGCTCAACCGGCGAGAACGCCGAGGCAGCCCCCGATCGGCCTGTAACTCGTCGCCGAAAGGCAGTCGCGACCACATGAGCACACTTTCCCATGTGACCGGGGTACTTGGCTGCTGGAGTCAAGGAAGGGACCGCTGCGCGGAGGATCACCGATCGGGACATGCCGGCGGCTGAAGCCGGTCAGCGGTTGAGCTGGACCACTGGCTCACGGTTCGAGGCACGGGCGGCTTCGAGGCACTCGTCCCGTTCCGCGAGTTCGCGACTCGTATCCGGGGGCCCGCTCCTACTGGTCGCCCGGGAGCGCTCCGTCGGCGCGGACCGCCGTCGCCTCGGCGATCCGCTCGGCGAGGGTGTCCACGTTTTGGAAGGTGAGCCCGGCCAGCGCCACATGCTTCCAGCGGACCACGCCCTCGGCGTCCAGCACGAACGCCGCAGGCCGAGTCCGGGCACGGCGATGCCGTACGCCCGGGCCACTTCGCGGTCGGTGTCGGCCAGCAGCGGGAAGCGCAGGTCGTACTGCTCGGCGAAGCCCTCGTGGCTGTCGAGGCCCTGCGGGCTGATGCCCCAGACGGTGGCGCCGAGGTCCTTGAACCGGTCGAGTTCCGAGGTGTACGAGCACAGCTGGCGGGTGCAGACGGCCGTGTTGTCGCCCGGGTAGAAGGCCAGGACCAGCGGGCTGCCGCGGTGCGCGGAGAGCGTGTACTCGCTCCGCTCGGGGCCCGCTGCGGTGCGGAGGGTTCCCTGGACGGTGAAGTCCGGGGCGGGCGAGCCGATGTCGGGCGTCCTGGCCATGGTGAGTCTCCCTGTCGGGAGCAGCGGGTCGGTCCCGCAGCGTCGCGGTCCCGCCGGGCAGTCTGCCAGTCGCCCGCGGGGGCACGCGGCGCGGTGGCGTCCGGTGCGCGGGTACCCGGCGGGGACTCTAGGACTCCTGCGGCTCGTCGTCCGACGCGAGGATGGAGTCCTCGAGCTTGCGCAGCAGCCGTGCGATCTGCCGGCGTTCGGAAGGTGAGAGGCCGCCGAGCATCCGGCGCTCGTTGTCGAGGTGCTCCGCGAAGACCGTGTCGACCGTTGCGAGCCCCTTGTCGGTGAGCCGTGAGTAGACGACCCTGCGGTCGTCCGCGTCGCGTTCACGGACGATCAGGCCGTCCTTCTCCAGCCGGTCGATCCGCAGCGTGACGCCGGCGGAGGAGACGAGCCCGGAGTCGGCGAGCTGCCCCGCGGTCAGGCGGTACGGCTCCCCGGCGCGGCGCAGCGCGGTGAGCACGTCGAAGCCGGCGACCGACAGGCCGTGGCGTTCGATCGATGCGGTGAGCCGGGTGCTGTAGCGCAGGAACGAGCGGTGCAGCCGGGCGAGGACCTCCAGCGGGCTGGTGTCCAGCTCGGGCCGCTCGCGGGCCCAGTCGTCGATCACCTTCGCCACGGCGTCGCGGTCCGCCGGCTTCGATGCAGCCATCGTCTTCCCCTCGTACGGCTCCGCCGGCACCCCTCCGGCTTCTCACGGCACTGAGAATCTTACCGCTGAGGAGATGACACGTGCCGGGACGGCTGCAGAGCACGGATGACCCCCCCCGGGGGCGCCGGTGGTCAGCCGCGGGCCCGGCGGGCCACCATCCGGACGACCACGACCGCGAGGAGCACCGCGGCAGCCGGTCCGGCGGCCTTGCGGAGCAGCACGGGCAGGGCCGCGGCTCCCAGATCCACGGCCTCGGGCTCGGCGGAGGCGGACGAGGCGGCCGCCGGAGCCGTGGCGGAGGCCGGTGCGACCGGGCCCGCCTCGCGCAGCAGGTCTTCCGGACGGTCGGCGAACTGCCGGACGATCCGGTCGCCGACCTCGGTCATGATGCCGCGGCCGAACTGGGCCGGGCGGCCGGTGATGTCCAGGTCCGTGCGGACCCGCACGCGGGTGCCGCTCCCCTCGGCGGTGAGCGTCGCCGTGACCACGGCCGACGCCGTGCCGGCGCCCCGCGTCTCGCTGCCGGTGAGGTCGAGAAGCAGGCGGCGGGCCGGTTCGTCCCGCCGGACGGTGCCCGAACCCCGGTAACTCATCTGCACTGCGCCGACCTTGACTTTGACCCGTCCGGTGAGCGTGTCGCCGTCGAGCGTGTCCAGCACCGCTCCGAGCATGCAGGGGGCGACCCGGGCGAGGTCGTGGAAGAGCTTCCAGGCGTCGTCGGGGTCCGCGGCGACGGTGAACGAGTGGTCGAGCTGCATGGGGGTCCAATCCGGTGAGGGGAGGGCGGGAACGAGACGGGGCTCGCTCCCGCCTCGGCCGTCGGCGGGGTGGCCGCAGGCCGGTGAACGCGGGTGAGGGAACGGCGGATTCAGCTCCGGCATGCGGCGCGCACGAGATCGCACCCGGCTCGGCGGGAGCGGGCCGCGGCGCACGACGACACCGAGCGGGCGCAGCGCGTCCTCGACGGCATTGGCGAGGACCGCCTGCGGGGCGATGGCGCCGCCCTCGCCGAGACCCTTGACGCCGAGGCCGTTCATCGGGCTGGGGCTGACGATCTCGTCCATGTCGAGGTCGGGGATCTCCGAGGACGTCGGAACCAGGTAGTCCATGTAGGTGCCGGTGCGGGGCTGGCCGTCGGGGCCGTGGATCATCTCCTCGTGGAGCGCGCCGCCGATGCCCTGGGCGATGCCCCCGGTGACCTGTCCTTCCGCGATCATGGGTTGACGATCACGCCCGCGTCGTGGACGACGACGTAGTGGAGGATCTCGACGGCGCCGGTGTGCTCGTCGACCTCGACGACGGCCGCGTGCGCTCCGCTGGCGACCGCGAATCCCGGTGGGCGGAAGTGGACGGTCTCGCTGAGTTCGGTGCCGTGCCGGCCGTCGGTCGGCTCGGGTGTGCACGGCAGCGGTGCACGCCCGGCGAGTTCGGCGAGGGCGATCGCCGGGCCGCCGGGCTCCTCGGTCCTCACCACGCCGTCGGCCAGCACGAGGGCGGCGGCCGGTGTGCCGAGGCGGCGCGCCGCCGCTTCGATGATCTTCTCCCGTACCAGGCGTCCGGCCCGGTGCGTGGCGTTGCCCGCGTTGAC
>NZ_JBQQCE010000582.1:0-5332 GCF_052245645.1 Streptomyces sp. KR55
GTCCGGCGCGTCGGTCGCCAGCTGTGCGCCGTGGAAGCCGGCCGCCGCCGCGACGCGCTCCGGATACGTGCCGGCGGTGAGCAGCGCCAGCCGCGCGCCGAAGCAGTAGCCGGTCACCGCGACCGGGCCGTCCGCCGCCTCGGGGCGGTCCGCAAGCCACCGCAGGTACACGCCGGCGTCACGCATCGCGACCTCTGGCGTCAGGGACTGCGCCGCCGGGCGGATCTGCTCGAACAGCCCGCCGCGTGCCGCATCGTCGATGAACCCGGGCAGCTCCACGACCGGGGCGCGCCCCTGACGGTGGAAGACGTTCGGCACCAGGACGGTGTACCCGGCTCCGGCCAGCCGGTCGGCCATCGACCTGAGCTGCGGCCGCAGCCCGAAGGCGTCCATGTAGAACAGGACCGCCGGATGCGGGCCGCCGTCGCCGGGGTGGGTCAGATAGGCGTCGGCGGTGCCGTCCTCGGTGGGGATGTCAACGTCCGTTCCCTGTACGGCGGTCATGGCTGGCTGCCTTTCTGCGCGGTCGGCGACGTGGGACCCGCCGGCTCGACGGGCCCGCGGTGGCCATCGTGACATGTGCGGGTAAGAAACCCGTTGCCCCGCCGCTCACTCGAACCGCGTGGCGTCACCCGCCCCGCGCCGGACGATCTCCGCCTCGCCCCCGGAGAAGTCGATCACCGTCGTCGGTTCGGTCCCGCAGTCGCCGGAGTCGACCACGCCGTCCAGCACGTGGTCGAGCCGGTCCTTGATCTCCCAGCCCTGGGTCATCGGCTCGTCCTCGTCCGGCAGGAGCAGGGTGCTGGACAGCAGCGGCTCACCGAGTTCGGTGAGCAGGGCCTGGGTGACGACATGGTCGGGGATGCGCACGCCGACGGTCTTCTTCTTCGGGTGCTGCAGCATGCGCGGCACCTCCTTCGTCGCCGGCAGGATGAACGTGTAGCTGCCGGGCGTCGACGCCTTGATCGCGCGGAACACGTCGTTGTCGACCCGCACGAACTGGCCGAGTTGCGCGAAGTCCTGGCAGACGAGGGTGAAGTGATGCCGGTCGTCCAGCTTGCGGATGGTCCGGATCCGCTCGATGCCGTCCCGGCTGCCCAGTCGGCAGCCGAGCGCGTAGCAGGAGTCCGTGGGATATGCGATGAGCGCCCCCGAGCGGACACTGTCGGCGACCTGGGCGATGGTGCGCGGCTGGGGGTTGTCGGGGTGCACGTCGTAGTACTTCGCCATCTGCCGAGCTTATGCCCGGCAAGCGGCGACGAACGGGCAGACCGGCCCGTGCCCGCACGGGAGTCGCGTCGAGGGCAGCGGCCAGGCCTTGGTCAGGCCCGTTTCCTGCCGCCGTATGCCGTCCGGCCGGTGAAAGTCCCAGGGACGCTCGACCACGCTTGAGGTAACGTCCCCGACCGGGTGACCCCGACGCGGGGTACGGAACGAGCAGAAGGGGGCAGGGCCGACGTGGCTGGCCGAGATGACGAGGGCCGTCGCGTGGACGTGGCGGACGGCACGGACCCGACGTGGGCGCAGCAGTTGCTCGACCATCTCAGGCCGTCCGCGCGGGACGTCCGCAGGGTCGTCGCCTGGCTCGCGGACGCCGCGGACGCGGACGTGTCACTGCAGGACGACGCCGGTACCCTCCTCGCCGGAACACGGACACCGCTCGACGAGGACCTGGTCGCGGACATCGCCGCCGGCCGGATCGCCTCCGCCGCGCTGCAGGACGGCGGACACCACCGGCGGCTGGTCAGGGTCGAGCTGCCGCGCCCCACGTCGGCCGGCGTGCTGGCGGTGACCCGCCCGGCCCCCTTCGACCGGCGCACCTCCGACATCGTCACCCACACCGCCGGAGTGCTCGAACTCATGCTGTGGGCACGGGAGAGCGCCGCGGCCGGACACCGTCTGCGCAGGGCCGCCTCCGACCTGCGCCTGGCGATCCTGCAACTGCTCATGGTCGAGGACACCGTCTCCGCCCGCCGGGTGGCCGCCGGCCTCTGGCCCGGCCTCCTCGACACGGACACCGCCTGCGTCTACGTGGCCGAGAGCCGCCCCGAGGAACGCGACCGGCTCGCCGAGGAATGTCTGGACGCGACCTCGGAACAGGCCCTTGTGGTGCGCTGCCCGGCCGTGGACTCGCATGTGATCGTCGTGACGCCCGGCGAGGCCGCGGCCACGGAGCTGCGCTCGCTGGTCGACGGCCGCCCGGACGTCTTCCTCGGCGGCAGCGTCCGGCAGAGCCTCGCCCAGACCGCCACCGCCTACGGCCAGGCCGTCAGCGCCCCCGCCGTGGCGCACTTCCGCCCGGACAAGGCGGCCGTGTACGCCGAGCGCACCCACCCCGAACGCCTGATGGACCCGGCCGCACTGCGCTGCTGGACGGCCGGTCTGCTGAGGCCCCTCGACACCCTGCCGTACCACACCCGCGCCGAGCTCCTCGCCACCACCCGACTCGGCCTGGAGTTCACCGCCGTCAACGCGGCCAAGGTCCTCGGCGTCAGCCGCAACACCGTCCGCGCCCGTATGGAACGCGTCGAGGGACTGCTGCGCACGGACCTGTCGGACCTCACCGTCCGGGCCGCCGTCCATCTCGCGCTGAACACACAGGCCGCCCTCATGGAGCTCCCCGGCGACCCCGGCGAGGCGGCCCCCAGCAGGTTCGGCGAGCTCCTGGCGGGGCCCGCCGTGCGCACCTGGGCCCGCGACCTGCTGGGACGCCTCGACACCGACACCAGGGACCTGCGCCGCACCCTGCGCACCTGGATCGCGGCCGGCGGCAACGCCGAACGGGCCGCGCAGCTGCTGGGCGTCCACGCGCAGACCGTACGGGAGCACGTGCGCAGCGCTGAGCCCGTCCTCGAACGCCAGCTCCTCTCCGGCGGCACCGACCTCTACGAGGTGGTCCTGGCGCACCTCGCGCTGGGCGACCTCGACCAGCCCGCCCTGCAGGGGGCGAATCCGGGCCATCCGGACTCACCTGTGCACGGGTGAGTCCTCCGGCCGGTGAAACGGGCATCGACGCGGTTCACAACCGATCCGCCCTGCACGTAGGTTCAACGAGCCGCAGGGGCACGACCGGAACGGGGGACCGGTCGCGCCCCTGCCACGCCGCGTCCGGAGCCGGGCCTCACGCGTCCAGCCGCACCGGCACCTCCTGCCATCCGAACGCGATGAACGACGGCACCTGCCGCAACTCGCCCTCACCGACGGCCAGCCGCAGCTCGGGGAAACGGTCGAACAGGGCGGGCAGCGCGGTCAGCGCCTCCATGCGGGCCAGTGGCGCGCCGATGCACCGGTGCACACCGATCCCGAACGCCAGATGGTCGTCGGCGCCGCGCGAGGCGTCGAAGACGTCCGCGTCCGGCCCGTAGTGCGCCGGATCCAGACCGGCGGCGGCGTACGTCGTGATGATGGCGTCCCCGGCCGGAATGGTGACATCCCCGACCTCGAGGTCCGTGACGGCGAACCGCAGCGGCAGCGCCGCGATGGACGGGTGCACCCGCAGCGTCTCGTCGACGACCGCGTCCCAGGTGATCTTCCCGGCCCGCACTGCCGCCAGCTGCTCCGGCCGGCGCAGCAGGGCGACGACCGCGTTGCCGATGAGGTTGACGGTGGTCTCGAAACCGGCCCCGATGACCAGCAGCAGGGTGTACAGCAGCTCCTCGTCGCTGAGCCGGTCGCCGTCCTCGTCGCGCACCCGGATCAGCTCGGTGGTCAGGTCGTCGCCGGGGTGTTCGCTGCGGTGGGCGATGAGCGCGGGCAGTACCGTGCCGATCTGCTGCTGCACGAACGCGGCGTGCTCCGGAGTCGGATCGGACGTGTCCATGATCGCAGCGATGAGCCGCGCGGTGTCCTCCCGCATCTCGTCCGGCACGCCGAACAGGTCGCAGATGATGCGCAGCGGCAGGGGATGGGCGAAGCCCGCCTTCACATCCACCACGTCACCGTCGGTCCCGGCCGACTCCAGTGCGTCGAGCAGCTCGGCCGTGACCGCCTCGACGCGCGGACGCATCGCCTCGGTGCGCCGGTGCGTGAAGCTGGGCGAGACCAGCTTGCGCAGCCGGGTGTGGTCGGCGCCGTACGTGGAGAACATGTTGACCACGCCCACCCAGCCCAGGAGCCAGCCCCAGGACGGGTGTTCCCCGATCTCCGGCCACAGTTTCCAGTGCCGGCGGGGGTCCTTGCTGACCTGCGGGTCGAGGATCAGCTGCTTGAGTACGTCGTAACCGGTCGGCGCCCAGGCGGGTATGCCGCCGGGCAGCTCCACGGGCACGACGGGACCGAGGGCGCGCAGCCGGGCACTCTCGCCGGGAATGTCGGATCCGAACGAGTCGATGACAAAGCGGTCGATGCGGTCGGTCACGGTCACGGGCGGTCTCCTGGCTGGTCGGGGGAGCGAGGGGTGAAACGCACGGGCAGCGCGGTGAGCGACCGGTGGAAGGGACCCGGCCGCCAGGTCAGACGCTCACGGGGCAGGACGGGCTCCAGATCCGGCAGCCACTGGGTGAGCCGCTCGATCGCCTCGGTGGCGATGAGCAGCGTGTGCTGCTTGACCGGACAGGCGTGCGGGCCGGCCGACCACGACAGGTGCGAGGCGTCGCCCGGGTGCCGGTCGGCACCGTGCTCCTGCTCGGCGAAGTACGCCAGCGCCCCGTAGGAGATGACCATCGGCACCGCGGCCCGGATCCACACGCCGTGGAAGGACAGCGGCCTGCGGGCGAAGTGGATGCCGTAGTTGGCCAGGGGCGTCTCGTGGTGCAGGACCTCCACGACCGCGTCCGTCACGGGACGGGCGCCGCTCGTCAGGGTGGAGTAGTAGTCCGGGTTGCCGAGGATCCGCGACAGCGCGTTCGACACCAGGTTCGCGGTCGGTTCGTGCCCGGCGCCGAGGGTGAGGAACACCTGCCAGGTGACCTCCTCCGGGGTGAGCCCGGCCGGATGGTCCAGCAGCCGGCTCGGCAGGTCGTCGCCGCGCTCCTCGGCCTTGGCCGCGATCAGCTCCAGGACGTATCCGCCGAACTCCGCCTCGCCCTCGGCCGCCTGTGCGCCGCCCTCCATCATCTTGCCCAGGGCGGCGTTGAGCCGGTCGCTCTGGCTGTCCGGCAGCCCGAACAGGCTGTTGAACACCAGGGCCATCAGCGGCCGGGCGAAGTCACCCACCAGGTCGGCCTCGCCCCGCGGCCCGAACCGGCTCACCAGCACATGCACCGCCCGGTGCACCCGCGCCCGCAGATCGTGCGGCTCGACCAGGTCGAAGGTGTCGATCAGCGAGGTGCGGTAGCGACTGTGCGCGGCACCGTCGGCGAACAGGGTGTTGGGACGCCAGCGCATCATCCCC